>NZ_JBHYJD010000013.1:0-200268 GCF_042740555.1 Nonomuraea sp. NPDC059007
GCTCAAGGCCTCCCGCGAGCGCGCCGGTCGGCAGCGCGGCGTGGGGCGCCGGTCAACAACGTGGAAAGCCGCGTGCCAAAGCTCAGGCCCCCGCCAGTTCCAACCCAGCCGCGATGATCCTCTCCAGCTCCGCCACATGCTCAGGAGCAGGATCGAGCAGCGGCAACCGCACACCCCCCACATCCATCCCCCGCAGCCGAACCCCGGCCTTGACCAGCGAAACCGCATACCCGGCCTGAACATCCCGCAGCCGGACCAGCGGCAGATAGAACCGGGTGAGCAGGGCCCGGGTCAGCTCCTCATCCCCACCGGTCACCGCCTTGTAGAAGGCGAGGGCGATCTCCGGCGCGAACGCGAACACCGCACTGGAGTAGAGCGTCACCCCAAGCCCACGATAGGCAGGTACGGTCAGCTCCGCCGTAGGCATCCCGTTGAAGAACGTGAACTCCCGATCGCTGGCCTGCCGGACGGTGAGGATGATCCGCTGAAGCAGATCAAGGTCCCCGAGCCCGTCCTTGAACCCGATCACGTTGGGCAGCGAGGCCAGCTCGGCCACCGCCTCGGGCGTGAAGCGAGCGTTGCCACGCTGGTAAACGATCAGTGGCAGTTCCGTCTCGGCCGCCACGTCCTTGACGTACCGGACAAGACCTTGTGTGGGGGAGGAGACGAGGTAGGGCGGGAAGAGCAGCAGCCCGTCGGCGCCGCTCTCGGCGGCGGCCCGCGCGTAGGCGCGCCCGGAGACGCCGCCCGCGCCGGAGAAGACGGGCACGTTGCCCGCCGTCGCCGCGACGCTCGTCTTGACGACCCGCGTGTAGTCGGCCAGGTCCAGCGCGTTGAACTCGCCGGTGCCGCACGCGGTGAACACTCCTCCCGCCCCGGCCGCGACCCCTCGCGCGACGTGCTGGGCGAGCATCGTCTCCGCCACGTCGCCGTCGGCTCCGAAGGGGGTCACCGGGAAGAAGAGAACACCATCAAGACGCATGTACGGTCCTTTCTAGCGAATGCCCTCCCTGCGCAGGGTGGCAATCAGTTTGCGTGTGTGCCGGATCACGGCGTCGATGACCTTGTCGAGCTTGTCGTCGTCCAGGTCGGCGGGCATCGAGCAGCTGATGGCATCGGTCGCGGGGATGCGGTAGTCGACCGCGACCGCGACGCACTTCACACCAGGGGTCCCTTGCTCGCTTTCGAGCGCCCACCCACGCGTGCGGACCTGCTCCAGTTCCTTGGCGAGCTTCCCGTGGTCGGTCAGCGTGTACGGCGTGTAGCCGACCAGCTCGTCCGGCAGCAGGTCCGTGACCTCGTCGTAGGTCAGCTGGGCGAGCAGCGCCTGGCCGAGCGCGGTCACGTGGGCGGGCAGCCGGCGGCCGACGCGCGGTATCACCCGGTGTGTCCTGCGGCCCTCGCGCGTGGCCAGGTAGAGCACGTGCGCGCCGTCGCGCCGGGCGAAGTGCACCGTGTGCCCGATCTCGTCGCGCAGGTTGTCCAGGGTCTCCAGCGCGAAGGGAAGAGCCTGGTCCTTGTCCAGGTACGCCGTCCCCGTCAGCAGGGCATGCGGGCCGATGCCGAAGGCCGACTTGGCGCCGTCCGTCTCCACCCACTTCAGCTCGACCAGGGTGCGCATGAGCGCGTGCAGGCTGCTGCGGGGGAAGCCGGTCTGTGCCTGCAGTTCCGACAGGGAGAGGCGGTCCGGAGACGCGGCGAGCGTCTCCAGGATGCGAACCGTTCGCTCGGCTGACTTGACCATCGAGGACTCCATAGGGTCCAGGATATTGGATGGCGTTCATATACATGGACACTTAACCCTTGATGGCGCCGCTGGTCAGACCGCGCATGAACTGCCGCTGGAACGCCAGGAACGCGATGATCGACGGAAGCAGCGCCAGCAGCGAAGCGGCCAGCAGCACGCCGATCCCGACCTCCTCGTCGGAACGCAGCGAGCGCAGCGCGATGGGCAGGGTCCATTGGTCGGAGTCCGTGGCCACGATCAGCGGCAGCACGTACTGGTCCCAGATCATGGTGAAGCCGAACACCCCGATCACGCCGATCGCGGGCCGGCACAGCGGCAGGATGATCGTGAAGAACGTCCGCATCTCGCCCGCGCCGTCGATCCTGGCCGCCTCTTCCAGCTCGACCGGGACCTCCTTCATGAACTCGGTCATGACCAGGATGGAGAAGCCCCAGGCGCCGATGGGCAGGATCATCCCGGCATAGGTGCCGATGAGCCGGGTCCCGATGAGCGGCAGTTCGCCGAGCACCGCCGACAGCGGCAGGATGATGACCTCTTCCGGGATCATCATCGTGACCAGCATGAGCAGCAGCACGACCGTCATCCCGCGGAACTTCTTGCGCGCCAGCGCGTACGCGGCGAAAACGCTCACGATCATCTGCAGCAGCAGCCCGAACCCGACGACCACGAACGAGTTCAGCAGGTAGAGGAAGACCTTGCGGTTGCCCGCCTGGATGAAGTTGTCCAGGGAGAAGCTGTCGGGCAGGGAGAAACGGGTCGGGTCGGGCACCGCGCCGAAGGCGTTGATCAGCAGGCCGACGAGCGGCCCGAGGAAGACGATGACGATGGCGGCGTACAGGATGGTCTTGAGCGTGACCGCGACCGGGCCGCGCTTGCTCTCCAGTCCGAGCGTGCTGTCGAACCTCATCGTGCCTGCCTCCTGCGCAGCACCTGGACGATCACCGTCAGCAGCAGCGTCGCCAGGAACAGCACGACGGATGCGGCCGAGGCGAGCCCGAAGCGGTTGTTCTGCAGGCCTTCCTTGTAGATCAGCGTCATGAGCACCTCGGAGGAGCCGTTCGGCCCGCCGTTCGTCAGCACGTACACCTCGACGAACACGCGCAGCCCGCGGATGGCCGCCAGCGTGAACAGGATCCAGAAGACCGGCCGCAGCGCGGGCAGCGTCACCCGCCAGAACCGCTGCCACACGGTCGCGCCGTCCACGGCCGCCGCCTCGTAGAGCGTGCGGTCCACGCCGACCAGCCCCGCGACGAAGATCATCATGTCGTACGGCGCGCCGCGCCAGATCATCATCACCATGATCGACCAGAGCGAGCTGTCCTCGCTGGACAGGAACGACAGCGGCCCGATGCCCACCCAGCCGGCCACGGTGTTGAGCAGGCCGTCGGGGCCGGGGTGGTACATGATCCGCCAGACCTCGGCGACCGCCGCGATCGTGGTCACGACCGGCAGGAACGCCGCGGTCCTGACGAACCACAGGTAGCGGGCGGGACCCTCGACCAGCAGGGCCAGCACCAGCCCGAGCACGATCGAGCCGGCCGTGGTCAGGAGGGCCAGCACCGCGCTGTGCCACATGGCCGAGGTGAAGGCGCTGTCGGTGAGGGCGTTCTCGTAGTTCTCCAGCCCGACCCAGCGGTTGCCGAGGAAGGGCCGGACCTCGAAGAAGCTGTCCTTCATCATCACGAAGATCGGGATGAACTTGAAGTACAGGAACAGCAGCAGAGCCGGAGCGAGGAACAGCCAGGGGACCAGCGCGCCGCGCCGCCGGATCCGCTTGTGGCGGCGGCGCGGCGAGGTCCCCGTGCGCGGGGGCGACAACGTGGTGGTCATGACGCTTTCTGGGTCGTCAGTTCCGTGGTGAACGTGGTGTTGAGCTCGTCCAGCGTCGCCTTGACGTCCTTGCCGCAGTCGGCCCAGGCGGCGTTGATGGCGTCGGCGGCCTTCTGGCGGAACGGCGTCCAGTCGGGCACCGGCGGCGTGTAGACGGCGCTCGGGTAGGCGTCGGCGAAGACCTTCCAGCGCGGGTCCTTGCGCTCGGCCGCGAGGTCGACCTCCTGGTTGACGGGCAGGCGGACGATCGGGCCCTCGTTGTCGCCGTTCATGCCGATCTTCTGGCCGGCGGCGGAGATCGCGTACTCGGCGAACTTCTGCTGCTCGGGCTCCATCTTGGAACCGGCCATCAGGTAGACGTTCTCGCCCTCGCCGAGCGTGCCGGGTCCGCCGGACGGGCCCTTGGGCACCTGGACGACCTCGATCTTGTCATCGCCCACGCTCTTGACGAAGCGGGCGAGGACGTAGGGCCCGACCAGGTAGATGCCGCCCTGGCCCTTCTCGAACACCGTGTGGGTGACGGTGGTGTCGTTGCTGACCGCGCCGGGGTTGACGGTCTTGGCGGTGCAGAACTGGTCCTGCATCCACTTGACCGCCTCGACCGTCTTGGGGTCGCTGACGCTGGAGCTGAACTTGCCGCCGCCGTTGGCCTTGACGAAGTCGCCGCCGTTGGCGTAGACGAGCGAGGAGACGTACCACGAGGCGTAGCCCCGCTTGGTGCCGGCCGGGGCGACGAAGCCGTAGGTGTTGGCGGTGCCGTCGCCGTCGGGGTCCTTCTCGGTGAACGCCTTGGCGAGCGCGGCCAGGTCTTCCCAGGTCTTGGGCGGTTCCAGCTTGAGCTTCTCGCGCCAGTCCTTGCGGATGATCAGCGCGAACGACTGCGCGGAGAACGGCGCCGCGTAGTGCTTGCCGTCTCCCGCCGCGGCCGCCTTCCACGCCAGTTCGGTGACCTTGTCCTGGCCGGCCAGCTTGGCCTTGTCGACCTCGCGCAGCCAGCCCTGGTGCTGCATGTTGCCCAGCCGCGCGGTGTCGTTGATGACCACGTCCGGCAGGTCCTTGGCCTGGGCCTGCTGCTGGAGCTTCGTCTCGAAGTCGTCGAACAGGGAGACGAGCTTGGTCTTGACGCCGCTGGCCTTCTCGAACTCCGCCACGAACTTCTGGGCGGTCTTGTGCGACGGGGAGTTGGGCACCTGACGGATCCAGATCTCGAGGGCGTCCGTACCGCCGCCGGAGCCTGACTGCGATCCACAACCCACCACTGTTACGGCCAGAGCCATGGCAACGCCGGCCCCGATCAGGTTGCGAGACATCAGACCGCCTCCTGTTCACGTATGTGGACGTGTTCTCCAAATGTGGAGCTGGTTCATGTGAACGTAACGACGCACCTGCGTCACGGTCAATATTCAAGGATGTGAATTTCGATCAGACTTGTGTACAACAGTCCTCATGCGCATCCTCGTCACGGGGGCCGCCGGGAAGGTCGGCACCCTCCTCCGGCCCCGCCTCGCCCGCCCGTCCAGGACCGTCCGCCTGTCCGACCTGCACCCGCTGCCGCCCGGCGAGCTGGGTCCCGGCGAGGAGTTCACGCAGGCCGACCTCAACGACGAGCCCGCGCTGGCCGCGGCCATGAAGGGCGTGGACGCCGTCCTGCACCTGGGCGGCCAGAGCCGCGAGCACCCGTGGGCCGACATCGTCCAGGCCAACATCAACGGCACCCACGCCCTGCTGGAGGCGGCGAGGAAGGAAGGCGTGAACCACGTGGTCCTGGTCGGCAGCCACCACGCGGCGGGGTTCCACACCCGCCCCGTCACCGGCGAGGACCTGCCCGACTACGCCTTCCCCCGCCCCGACACCTTCTACGGCGTCAGCAAGGTCGTCATGGAGGCTCTCGGCAGCCTCTACCACGACCGCTTCGGCATGAACGTCACCGTGATCAGGCTCGGCACCTGCAACGACGCCTCCGGCGACACCCGCGGCCTGGCCACCTGGATCTCGCCCGGCGACCTGACCCGCCTGGTCGAGGCCGCGCTGACCGCGCCCGGCTACCACGTGGTGTGGGGCGTCTCCGACAACGCCCGCCGCTGGTGGTCGCTGGAGGAGGCCCAGGCCATCGGCTACGTCTCCCACGACGACTCCGAGACCTACGCCGCCCCGATCCTCGCCTCCCAGGGCGAGCCCGACCTCACCGAACCGCTCCACGACCGGGCGGGCGGCATGTTCAGCATCAAACCCCTGGGTGAAGCCTGGTGAGCTCAGCTGGGTGAAGCCTGGTGAGCTCAGCGCCAGATCAGGCCGAGCCCCGGGTTCCCGGCCGTGCGCAGCTCCCCGTCCACGATCCGCACCGGGTACGGCTCCGCCAGCACCCCCAGCGCCGCGAACGAGGCGTCCTCCACCTCCTCCACCATGCACGGCAGCGGCAGCGCCATGGCCACCTGCCCTGACACCTCCGGCAGCAGATGCGGAAAAGTCGGGACATCGAAGGTCCGGGCCAGCTCCGCGATCCGCAACAGCGGCGTCAGCCCGCCCACCCGCACCACGTTCGGCTGTACGACGTCGCAGGCCCCGGCCACCAGCAGGTCCCGGAAGTCGTAGACGGTGTAGGCGCTCTCGCCCACCGCGATCGGCACCGGCACCGACTCCCGCAGCCGGGCCTGCGCCCCGATGTCGTCGGCCGGCAGCGGCTCCTCCACCCAGTACAGCCCGAACTCGGCCAGCGCCGCGATCGCCCGCCGCGCGGACGGCAGGTCCCACCGCTGGTTGGCGTCGACCATGAGCAGGACGTCCGGCCCGACGACCTCCCGCACCGCCGCCACCCGCCGCACGTCCTCGGCCAGCGACGGGAGCCCCACCTTGACCTTGACCCCCGGGTACCCGGCCGCCTTCCACCGCCCGGCCTGCGCGACGAGCTCGTCCAGGCTGTAGTGGATGTTGACGCCGCTGCCGTAGACGGGCACCGCCGCGCGCCGCCGGCCCAGCGCGTCGGCCAGGCTCGTACCGGCGCAGCGCAGGTCCCACAGCGCGAGGTCCACCCCGGCCATCGCGATCGTGGTCAGCCCGCCGCCGCCGGCCTCGCGCAGGTGCCGCCACAGCAGGTCCCACAGCACACCCGGGTCGGGCTCGCGGCCGACGACGAAGGCACGCACCTCGTTCTCCAGCAGCGCCTGTACGGCTCGCGCCCCGATCTGCGGCGTCCACGAGAACCCGGTGCCGGTGCGGCCGTCGGCCAGCCGTACCTCGACCTTGAGCAGGTGGTTGGAGGGCACGTCGGCGCCCCACGGACGGCGCAGCGCGACGGTGCGCGGCGAGACCACGACGTCGGTGATCACGAGCTCAGCTCCGTCCGCCAGCTGCGCGCGGCCCGCCACCCGAGCATCCGCTCGGCCTTGGCGCAGGAGAAGACCGTCTCGCCCACCGTGTCGGCCAGCCCGGCGGTGCCCGGCACCACTTTGGGCAGCACCTCCGACAGGGGTTCGCGGGTGAGCGCGTCGGCGGCGCCGGCGAAGAACACCTCCCCGTTGGGGATGTCCGGCAGCCGCTCCAGCAGGGTGATCACGAAGTCGGCCGCGTCGCGCGCGTCGATGTAGTTGAACAGCGAGACCCCGGCCAGCTCGGGACGGTCGAGGCGCTCGGCCATGGTGTGTCCCTGCTGCGTGGGCGCGCCCTCCCACTCCTCGGGCGCCACGACGTAGCAGGGGCGGAAGACGCCCAGCCGGGTCCGCGCGGTACGCGCGAAGCCCTTGACGACCTCCTCGGCCACCTGCTTGGACACCCCGTAGGCGTTCCAGGGGGCCAGCGGGTGCGCCTCGTCGATCGGCAGGTACGACGGGGTCCAGCCGGGCGTGCCGTACCCGATCACCGTGGGGCTGCTGGCGACGGCGACGCGCTCGACACCGGTACGGACGGCGCTCTCGCAGACGTTGAACGCGAGCTGGCTGTTGACCTTGAAGGTGACCGCGTCACTCCTGCTGAACGGCACCGCGATCGCCGCCAGGTGCACCACCGCGCCGGGCCGGAACCTGGTCATGACCTCGAACGCCTCGCCCAGGTCCGTCAGGTCGGCGGGCAGCGTGGCCGCGGCCTGCGCGGGCGTGCCGGGCGCCTGGTCGATGCCGATCACCTCGTGCCCCGCCGCGGCCAGGGCGCTCACCACGCTACGGCCGAGCCTGCCCGCGCTCCCGGTCACGAGCGTACGCGTCATCATCTCTCCTAAGATCGTCTCTCCTTAAAGCAAACGGTTGCATTGACCTTGACGGCCGCAACCGCAACCGTCAAGGTTTGTGGGCAACCGTTTGCAGGGGGGAACGCCATGGCGGTGACGATCAGAGACGTGGCCCGCGCCACCGGAGTGCACGTCTCGACGGTCTCCCGCAGCTTCTCCGCCCCGCACCTGGTCAACCCGGCCACCCGCGACCGCGTCCTGGCCGCCGCCGACCAGCTCGGCTACCGGCCCAACCGGGCCGCGCGCGCCCTCACCACCGGCCGCACCATGAACCTCGGCCTGATCGTCGCCGACATC
Source organism: Nonomuraea sp. NPDC059007 (assembly GCF_042740555.1). NCBI lineage: Bacteria > Bacillati > Actinomycetota > Actinomycetes > Streptosporangiales > Streptosporangiaceae > Nonomuraea > Nonomuraea sp. NPDC059007. The sequence continues at coordinate 8,094 of NZ_JBHYJD010000013.1, forward strand.
GCCAACCCGTTCTTCCCGCCGCTGATCAAGGCCGCCCAGAGCCACGCCAGGAGCCACGACTACCACGTGTTCGTCGCCGACACCGACGAGGACCCCAGGGCCGAGGAAGAGCTGCTCCGCACCCTCGCCAAGCAGGTCGACGGCGTCATCCTGTGCAGCCCGCGCCTGGCCAACGACCAGATCGTCCGGCTGGCGGAGGACGTGCCGTTCGTCGTCGTCAACCGCCAGGTCGAGGGCCTGCCCTGGGTCCTCATGGACGTGGCTCAGGGCGCCGCGCTCGCCCTGGAGCACCTGCGCGGACTCGGACACCGCCGCCTGGCCTACGTCAGGGGCCCGGCCGGCTCGTGGACCAGCGAGGAGATGCGCGTCGCCGCCGGGGACGTGCCGGTCATCGGGCCCAACCAGCCCACCGAGCAGGGCGGCATCGCCGCCGCCCGCGCCGTCGCCGACTCCGGCGCCACCGGCGTGCTCGCCTACAACGACCTGGTCGCGCTCGGCCTCATCGAGGGCCTGGCCGACCTCGGCGTAGGCGTGCCCGCCGACGTGAGCGTGGTCGGCGTCGACGACATCCTGCCGGGCCGGCTCAACCGGCCCAAGCTCACGACCGTGGCCATGCCCACGGAAGCCGCCGGGCGCGCCGCCGTCGACCTGCTCCTGGGCGCGCGGACCGGGCCCGTCAAGCTGCCGACCGCGCTCATCGTCCGCGAATCCACCGGAGAGGCCCCCAGATGATCGAGCTGGCGTCCGGCGCGCTGCGCGCCCGCGTGCTGCCCTACGGCGCCGTCCTGCAGTCGCTGGAGGTCGGCGGCGTCAACGTCGTGCTCGGCCTGGACGACCCCGCCGACTACCTCACCCGCAGCCGCTACTTCGGCGCCGTCGTCGGCCGCTACGCCAACCGCATCGCCGGCGGCCGCTTCGTCCTCGACGGCGTCGAGCACACCCTGCCCGTCAACAACGGCGCCAACAGCCTGCACGGCGGCGTCAAGGGCTTCGACAAGCACGACTGGACCGTCGCCCGAACCTCCCCGATGTCCGTCACCCTCAGCCTCACCAGCCCCGACGGAGACCAGGGCTACCCGGGCGAGCTCACCGCCACCGTCACCTACACCCTCGACGGCGACGCCCTCCGCCTCGACTACACCGCGGTCGCCGACGCCCCCACCGTCGTCAACCTCACCAACCACACCTACTTCAACCTCGCCGGCGGCGGCGACATCCGCGGCCACATCCTGCGCGTCGAAGCCGGACGCTACCTGCCCGTCGACGGCGGCAAGATCCCCACGGGCGAGCTCGCGTCCGTGCGCGACACCCCGTTCGACTTCACCACCCCGACGGTCATCGGGCAGAGGTACGGCGCCGCCTACGACCACTGCTTCGTCCTCGACGGCGGCATCCGGGTCGTCGAACCCGTCTCCGGACTGGCCATGGAGGTCGCCACCACCGAGCCGGGCGTGCAGTTCTACGCCGGCGGCATGCTCGACCCGGTGGCCACGCCGTACGGGCCGTTCTCCGGATTCTGCCTGGAGACGCAGCACTTCCCCGACTCGCCCAACCAGCCGGGCTTCCCCTCGACCGTGCTGCGGCCGGGCGAGCGCATGGAGTCGAGCACCACCTACCGCTTCACGGCCTGACCGCCTTCAGCACCAGCATCGCCAGGTCGTCGCGGGACGGCTCGGCGGCGAAGGTGTCGACGGCGTGCCGTACCCGCTCGGCGACCGCGTGGGCGCTCAGCCCTCCGCACGTGGCCAGCAGCCTGGCCAGCCCGTCGTCGTCGTCCAGCAGCCGCTTGCCCTCGCGCCGCTCGGTCACCCCGTCGGTCACGCACAGCAGCACGTCGCCGGGAGCCAGCTCGAAGCTCTCGTCGAAGAACTCCGCCGAGCCCTCGATGCCCAGCAGCAACTGCGGCGCGGCGACCGTCTCCACCACGCCGTTCGCGCGCAGCACCAGCGGCGGCGGATGCCCGGCCGAGGCGATCGCGCAGCGCGCCCCGCCCTGCGGCAGCGGCGTCAGCTCCCCGCACAGCAGGCTCAGGAACCGGCCCTCCTCCGCCTCGTCGATCAACGTCGCGTTGAGCCGGTCGAGGATCGCCGCGACCGGATAGCGCTCCTTGGCCAGCAGGCGTACGGCGTGGCGGGCCAGACCGGTCACCGCCGCCGCCTCAGGACCGCTGCCGCAGACGTCGCCCAGCGCGAAACACCACCGGTCGCCGACCGCGAACAGGTCGTAGAAGTCGCCGCCCACGTCCGCGCCCTCCTCGGCCGGCTCGTAGACCACCGCCGACTCCAGGCCGGGCATCGAGGAGGTGGTCACCGGCAGCAGACTGCGCTGCAGGACCCGCGAGGTGGTCTCCTGGCGGGCGTAGAGCATGGCGGTGTGCAGGTTGAGCGCCACCAGCCGGCACAGGTCGGACAGCAGGTCGGCCAGCTCGTGGGAGAGCATCGGCTCGGCCCGGCCGAGCACCAGCGCCCCGAGCGACCTGTCGCCGGTCAGCAGCGGGAACGACAACACCGTCGCCGCCCCCGGAGGCCAGTCGGTCTCGCCCAGCTCCGGCTGCGGCCTGGCCGGCAGCACGCGACGCAGCTCGGCGTTGTGCCGCTCCTCGCAGTGCCACACATGTGCCAGGCGGGTGGTGCCCGACAGATCGGTCAGATACACCGCCGCCCACTGGGCGAGCTTGGGCACCACGAGCTGGGCGGCGAGCGCCGCGATCAGCTCCTCGTCGTGCACACCGGCCAGCAGTTCGCCCGCCTCGGCCAGGAACGACAGCCGGCCCCGGTGCGCGCGCTCGCGCTCGGCCAGCCGTTCCCGCTCCACGTGCAGGGCGACCTGGTCGGCGACGTGCTGGAGCCCGGCGGCCAGCGCGCTGTCGAAGCGGCCCGGCTCGGTCGAGGTCACCACGAGATAGCCGTTGACCTCGCCGGCCGTACGCAGGGGGGCGCACGCCAGCGACCTGGCGTGCAGCAGCCGCCCCAGCTCCACGTCCGTGCTCAGCAGATCGTCCACCATGCTCGGGCTCGCGCCCGATCGCGAGAACACCCCCGCGCCCGGCACCCTCACCACCCCCGCGGTCGCGCCCGCACCGCCCGCCACGGCGAAGCCGTCCTCGTGCTCGCTCCTGACCAGCACGTACGCCGCGTCCGCCCCGGACGAGGCCTGGATCACCTGGGCCGTGGCCCGCAGGCGCTCCGCCAGCGGACGGCTGCGCCCGAGCACCTCCATGATCCGCTCGCCCGCCTCGCGCCTGAGCGGTGTGGGTGGCGGCGCCAGGACGTAGCGGTGGTCCTCGGCCACCACCATCCACACCACCCGGCGATCACCGGCCCGCCCGCCGGTACGCAGATGGGAGACGTACACGGGAACCAGGCGGCCGTCGCGGTGGCGCATCCACGACGCCCCGCGCCAGCGGCCCAGGCCGAGCGTGTCGTCCAGCGTCAACGCGTAGCGGCCGTGGCCGCGCCAGGCGACCAGCTCGGCCAGCGTCATCCCGACCGCCTCGTTCGCCGGCCGGCCGAGCAGCGCCTCGGCCTCCGGGTTCCACAGCAGCACGCGGCCGTGGGCGTCGGCCACGATCACCGCCACGTGCAGCGACTCCACGGGCGCCGCGGCGATCGCGGGGGCGGCGGCCGGTGGACCGCCCGGCTCCGGCGTACCGTCGTCCTCCATGAGGTCGAGGCGCACCCACACGCGCTTGGCCGAGCGGGAGTAGGTGACCCCCCACGCGTCGGCCAGCATCCCGGCCAGTGCCAGACCGCGGCCCGAGGTGGCCATGGCGCCGGAGGCCAGGACCGTGCGCGAGGGATGGTGGTCGTCCACCTCGATCTCCAGCCGCGGCGGGGTGGCGGCCTCGTCGAGGCGGCAGGTCAGCTCGATCGCCGTGCCCGCGTGGACGACGGCGTTGGTGACGAGTTCGCTGGTCAGCAGCACCGCGTCCGCTTCGATGTGGCTGAGGTGCCATTCGGCGAGAACGTCCCGTACGAACCGGCGCGCCGCGGCCGGGGCATGGGGCGTCCCGTCGAAGGCCGTGCTCGTAACCCGGGCGGCGTCCACGCGTCTTCCTAGAACATCACTCGATGTGGCAGTTCGGTCACACTCAGAGTGGCAGACTGAGGCCGCTGATACTTCCAGTTGTGAAGAAGGCGGCCATGGTCACATCGCTTGCTCCTGGAGCGCTCCAATCCGCCGATCTGCGCCCGTTACTCGTCGCCCTGCACGGCCTGCGCGACGGCAACTTCCGCAGCAGGCTGCCGGTGCCGGACGACCCGGTCCTGGCGGAGCTCGCGGTCGCCTTCAACCAGGTGGTCGAGCGCAACGAGCACATGTCCAGGGAGCTGAACAGGGTCCGCACCGAGGTCGCCAGGCAGGGCCATCTCGACGAGCGGATCAGCCCCAGCCAGGGAGCCGGTTCCTGGGCGGGCAACGTCACCGCGGTCAACTCGCTCATCGACGCCCTGGTGATCCCGGCCGCCAAGGCCACCCGGGTGCTCAACGCCGTCGCGGACGGCGACCTGTCGCAGCGCGTCGACCTGCAAGAGGACAGCCGGCCGCTGCGCGGCGGGCTGCGGCTGATGGGCAAGGCCGTCAACCGCATGGTCGACCAGCTCGCGCTGTTCTCCGGCGAGGTGACCCGGGTGGCCCGCGAGGTGGGCACCGAGGGCCGCCTGGGCGGCCGGGCCAAGGTGCAGGGCATGCAGGGCAGCTGGCGCGACGTGACCGAGGCGGTCAACGCCATGGCCGGGCGGCTGACCGCGCAGGTGCGCGACATCGCGGTGGTCACCACCGCCGTGGCCAGGGGCGACCTGACCCGGCAGGTGACGGTCGAGGCCACCGGCGAGCTGCTGGAGCTCAAGCTCACCGTGAACACCATGGTCGACCAGCTGTCCGCCTTCGCCGACGAGGTGACCCGGGTGGCCCGCGAGGTCGGCACCGAGGGCCGCCTGGGCGGTCAGGCCCAGGTACGCGGGATGAGCGGGGTGTGGAAGGACCTCACCGACAACGTCAACTTCATGGCGTCGAACCTGACGACGCAGGTGCGTTCGATCGCGCAGGTGACGACGGCCGTGGCCAACGGCGACCTGTCCAAGAAGATCACCGTGGACGCCCGCGGTGAGATCCTGCAGCTCAAGGACACCATCAACACGATGGTCGATCAGCTGTCCGCGTTCGCCGACGAGGTGACGCGGGTGGCCCGCGAGGTCGGCACGGAGGGCCAGCTCGGCGGCAGGGCCGAGGTGAAGGGCGTCTCCGGCACCTGGAAGGACCTCACCGACAACGTCAACTTCATGGCGTCCAACCTGACGACGCAGGTGCGTTCCATCGCGCAGGTGACGACCGCGGTCGCGCAGGGCGACCTGTCACGGAAGATCACCGTCGACGCGCGCGGTGAGATCCTGCAGCTCAAGGACACCATCAACACGATGGTGGACCAGCTGTCGGCCTTCGCCAGCGAGGTCACCCGCGTGGCCCGCGAGGTCGGCACGGAGGGCCAGCTCGGCGGCCGGGCCGACGTGCGCGGGGTCTCCGGCACCTGGAAGGACCTCACCGACAACGTCAACTTCATGGCCGACAACCTCACCTCCCAGGTGCGCTCGATCGCCCAGATCACCACGGCCGTGGCCAACGGCGACCTGTCCAAGAAGATCACCGTGGACGCGCGCGGCGAGATCCTGCAGATGAAGGACACCATCAACACGATGGTCGATCAGCTCTCGGCGTTCGCCGACGAGGTGACCCGCGTGGCCCGCGAGGTCGGCACGGAGGGCCAGCTCGGCGGCCGGGCGGTGGTGAAGGGCGTCTCGGGCGTCTGGAAGGACCTGACCGACAACGTCAACTTCATGGCGTCCAACCTGACGACGCAGGTACGCGACATCGCCACCGTGGCCACCGCCGTGGCCCAGGGCGACCTGTCGCGGAAGATCACCGTTGACGTGAAGGGCGAGATCCTTCAGCTCAAGGACACCGTCAACACGATGGTGGACCAGCTCTCTGCCTTCGCCGCAGAGGTGACCCGGGTGGCCCGCGAGGTCGGCACCGAGGGCCGCCTGGGCGGTCAGGCCCAGGTCCGCGGCGTGTCCGGCGTGTGGAAGGACCTGACCGACAACGTCAACTTCATGGCCGACAACCTGACCACCCAGGTGCGCTCCATCGCCCAGGTGGCCACGGCCGTGGCCCAGGGCGACCTGTCCAGGAAGATCACCGTGGAGGTGAAGGGCGAGATCCTGGAGCTGACCAACACCATCAACACCATGGTCGACCAGCTCTCCTCCTTCGCCGACGAGGTGACCCGCGTGGCCCGCGAGGTCGGCACGGAGGGCCAGCTCGGCGGCAGGGCGGTGGTGAAGGGCGTCTCGGGCGTCTGGAAGGACCTGACCGACAACGTCAACTTCATGGCCGACAACCTCACCTCCCAGGTACGCAACATCGCCCAGGTCACCACCGGCATAGCGGAAGGAGACCTTTCCAAGAAGATCACCGTCGATGCCCGGGGCGAGATCCTGCAGCTCAAGGACACCATCAACACGATGGTCGACCAGCTCTCGGCCTTCGCCGACGAGGTGACCCGGGTGGCCCGCGAGGTCGGCACGGAGGGCCGCCTGGGCGGTCAGGCCCAGGTCCGCGGCGTCTCCGGCGTCTGGAAGGACCTGACGGACAACGTCAACTTCATGGCGTCCAACCTCACCTCCCAGGTACGCAGCATCGCCGTCGTCACCACGGCCATCGCCAACGGCGACCTGTCCAAGAAGATCACCGTCGATGCCCGGGGCGAGATCCTGCAGCTCAAGGACACCATCAACACCACCGTCGACCAGCTCTCGGCCTTCGCCGACGAGGTCACCCGAGTGGCCCGCGAGGTCGGCACCGAAGGCAGCCTGGGCGGTCAGGCCCAGGTCCGCGGCGTCTCCGGCGTCTGGAAAGACCTCACGGACAACGTCAACTTCATGGCCTCCAACCTCACCTCCCAGGTACGCAACATCGCCCAGGTGGCCACCGCCGTCGCCAACGGCGACCTGTCCAAGAAGATCGACGTGGACGCCCGCGGCGAGATCCTGGAGCTCAAGACCACGATCAACACCATGGTCGACACGCTCTCGTCCTTCTCCGCCGAGGTCACCCGCGTGGCCCGTGAGGTCGGCTCCGAAGGCCGCCTCGGCGGCCAGGCCGAGGTCGAAGGCGTCTACGGCACCTGGGAACGCCTCACCAAGAACGTCAACGAGCTCGCCGGCAACCTCACCACCCAGGTGCGCGCGATCGCCGAGGTCGCCAGCGCCGTCGCCCAGGGCGACCTCAGCCGCAGCATCAGCCTCGAAGCCAAGGGCGAGGTCGCCGAGCTCAAGAACAACGTCAACCTCATGGTCGCCAATCTGCGGGAGACCACCCGCGCCAAGGACTGGCTGGAGTCCAACCTCGCCCGCATCGCCGGACTCATGCAGGGACACCGCGACCTCGTCGAGGTCGCCGACCTCATCCTGCGCGAGCTCACCCCGCTGGTCAGCGCGCAGTTCGGCGCGTTCTACCTCGCCGACCTCGACGCGCGCGACGGCGCGCTCGCCTTCATCGCCGGGTACGGCGCCGCCCACGACCGCGACGTGCTCCCCGACCCCGGCACCGAGGGCCCCGGCCTGATCCGCCAGGCGGCGCTGGAGAAGAAGCGCATCCTGCTCGAAGACGTGCCCGCCGACTACATCAAGGTCCACACCGGGCTCGGCGAGGCCGCGCCCGCCAGCGTGGTCGTGCTGCCGATCCTGTTCGAGGACAAGGTGCTCGGCGTCGTCGAACTGGCCTCCTTCAGCCGCTTCAGCGAGGTCCACCTGGCCTTCTTCGACCAGTTCGTGGTCACGATCGGCGTGGCCATCAACACGATCATCGCCAACGCCAGGACCGAGTCGCTGCTGTCGGAGTCACAGCGGCTGGCCCAGCAGTTGCAGGGCCGTTCCGACGAACTCCAGCGCCAGCAGGCCGAGCTGCGCCGCTCCAACGCCGCGCTGGAGGAGAAGGCGCACCTGCTGGCCACCTCCTCGCGCTACAAGTCGGAGTTCCTGGCCAACATGTCGCACGAGCTGCGTACGCCGCTCAACAGCCTGCTCATCCTGGCCAGGCTGCTGGCCGACAACCCCGAGAACAACCTGTCCGCGCAGGAGGTCGAGTTCGCCTCCACGATCCACAACGCCGGCAGCGACCTGCTCCAGCTCATCAACGACATCCTCGACCTGTCCAAGATCGAGGCCGGCCGGATGGACGTGCGCCCGGAGAACCTGCCGCTCAGCAAGGTCCTCGACTACGTCGACGCCACCTTCCGCCCGCTCACCGTCGACCGGGGTCTCACCTTCGAGATCGAGGTGCACCCCGGCGTACCTCGGGAGATGTTCAACGACGAGCGGCGGCTGCAGCAGATCCTGCGCAACCTGCTGTCGAACGCGGTCAAGTTCACCAGCAGCGGCGAGGTACGCCTGGCCGTCTCCAACGCCGGCGCCTTCGCCTCCGAGGGCGGCGACGGCCCCACCCGGCCCGGCGACGTGATCGCCTTCGCCGTCTCCGACACCGGCATCGGCATCGCCGCCGACAAGCTGCCCGCCATCTTCGGCGCCTTCCAGCAGGCCGACGGCACCACCAGCCGCAAGTACGGCGGCACCGGCCTCGGCCTGTCCATCAGCAGCGAGATCGCCCGGCTGCTCGGCGGCCAGATCCACGCCGTCAGCGAACCCGGGCGCGGCAGCACGTTCACCCTGTTCGTGCCCGCCGTCTGCCCCGCGACCAGCGTCACCGTCGAGTCGGGCGGCGCCGAGCCCGCGGCTCTCGAGCCCGCGTGGCTGCCCACCGAGCCGCTGCGCAAGGCCGTCGACACCCGCGCCGCCCCGCCCCAGGCCGAATGGCCGGTCGTCGACAGCGGCGACGAACTGTGGCAGTCGGCGGCCCAGCTCAGCGCGCTCGTCGACGGGCCCGTGGGCGCCGCCTTCGCCGGCAAGCGGGTCCTCATCGTCGACGACGACATCCGCAACGTCTACGCCCTCACCCACGTCCTCGGCCGCCTCGGCATGGAGGTCATCTACGCCGAGAACGGCCGCGAGGGCATCGAGGCGCTCGAACGCGAGGAGAAGATCGCCCTGGTGCTCATGGACGTGATGATGCCCGAGATGGATGGCTACGAGACGCTCGGCGTCGTACGGCAGATGCCCCGCTTCACCGACCTGCCGATCATCGCGCTGACGGCCAAGGCGATGCCCGGTGACCGGGAGAAGACCATCGCCTGCGGCGCGTCCGGCTACGTTCCCAAGCCCGTCGACCTCGATCACCTGCTGGAGGTGATGCGCGGCTGGCTCGACGGCGAGCGCGCCGCCGAAGCGGAGGAGAGTACAGAATGATCCGCCAGGTCAAGATCCTCCTTGTCGACGACAAGGACGAGAGCCTGGTCGCGCTGGAGGCGGTGCTGCGGCCGCTGCAGCAGCAGTTGTTCAAGGCCAGGTCGGGGCAGGAGGCCATGAAGCTCATGCTGCGCCACGACTTCGCCGTGGTGCTGCTGGACGTGCTGATGCCCGGCATGGACGGCTTCGAGACCGCCGCCCACATCAAACGCCTCGACCAGACCCGCGACGTGCCCATCATCTTCCTCACCGGAACCGACACCGGCTCGGGCGCCGCCTTCCGCGGCTACGCCGTCGGGGCCGTGGACTACATCACCAAACCCTTCGATCCCTGGGTGCTCCGCAGCAAGGTGGCGGTGTTCATCGAACTGTCCCGCAAGAGCCACATGCTGCGCGAACAGGCCGCCCTGCTGCGCGACCTGCTCCGCAGCGACCCCGACCTGACCCGCAACGCCCAGGCGCTGACCACGTTCGCCGACCGCCTGAAGTCCGTGGAGGACCAGCTGACCACACTGACGGCGGCGGTCCCGGACGACGACGGCCTCCGTGACGCCATCAAGGACCTGGCCGACCGGGTCAACGCCATGCAATCCGCCTTCGACACCCTCCACCCCACCCCTTAACCCCAACCCCCACATCCCTACCCGAAGGCCCACCAGACCCCTAAGCAACATCCAGTCATCCTCCCGGGCTCCCACAGCCCACCTCGCCCGCAGTCCTGGCCCGCCGGGTGGGGTGGGTGGGGGTGGTGGGGGAAAGGGGATTTTTCGGGCGCAACGGCGAGCCTCTGTGCCGTGGCGGGGGTTGGGGACGTACCTTTGGCATCATGGCCACCCGTACGCCGAAAAGCGCACCGAAGGGGCCGGCGAAGCGGTCGAACTCGTCGCGGGCGACCCCTGCCAAGCGGACGTCCTCGTCGGCGGGACGCCCCAAGGCGAAGGGGACGGGCTCGGCCCGCAAGTCGTCCGTGACCCACCAGGACCCCATCAGCTGGATCTTCACGATGATCGGCAAGCTGATCGTCGGGCTGTGGATGCTGCTGGCCAACGGTATCGGCAGCGCCGCCCGTGCGCTCGGCTCCAGTGCTCGTGAGCTTGATCCCGCCCATCGGCGTGACGGTGTCGGGCTGGCGGTGCTGGCCGGTGCGATCGTGCTGGCCGCCATGACGTGGCGCGATGCCAGGGGCGCCGTTTCCGACGTGGTCAACGTGGTGGTCCAGGGCGTGTTCGGGTCGCTGGCCTGGGCGTTGCCGTTGCTGCTCGGGCTGCTGGCCTGGCGGTTCCTGCGCCACCCCGATCAGAACGCCGACACCGGCCGCATGGTGATCGGCTGGAGCGCGCTGCTCATCGGCGTGCTGGGCGTCATCCACGTCGCGAACGGCGTGCCGTACCCCTCGGGGACCAAGACCGACGGCATGGACAAGGTGTCGGAGGCCGGCGGCATCATCGGGTTCATCGTCTCGGCGCCGCCGCACAGCATTCTGCCGCCGTTCATCACGATCCCGCTGCTGCTGATCCTGTCGGGCTTCGGCGTGCTGGTGATCACGGCCACGCCGGTCCACCGCATTCCGGAACGGCTGGCCGAGCTCAAGCACCTCTTGTTCGAACGGCACGGCCCCGCGCAACCCGGCGACCAGGGCAAGAAGCGGACCAGGGCCAAGAAGCCGGGCGAGCCGGAGGTCGGCGACCTGGTCAAGCCCTATGACACGCCGGTCCTGGCGGAGAAGGACAAGGACAAGCGCGGCGACCATTCGCCGGAGATCGTGCCGGGGCTCACGGACGAGGAGGAGCCGGCCGGTCCTGAGGCCCGTAAGCCGGAGCTGCCGGAGCCGAGCCCGGCTCCGCGCAAGGTGGAGCAACTTGTCCTGTCGCCGCAGGCCGGGCCGTACCAGCTGCCGGATCTTCAGAGCCTCAAGCCGGGCTCGGCGCCGAAGCCGCAGACCAAGGCGAACACCGTCGTGGTCAACGCGCTGACCAGCGTGCTGGAGCAGTTCACGATCGACGCGCAGGTGATGGGGTTCACGCGCGGTCCGACGGTGACGCGGTACGAGATCGAGCTCGGGCCCGCCGTGAAGGTGGAAAAAGTCACCGCCCTCACCAAAAACATTGCTTATGCCGTTAAATCGGCGGATGTCAGGATCTTGTCGCCGATCCCGGGTAAGTCGGCGATCGGGGTCGAGATTCCCAACGCGGACAAGGATCTTGTCGCACTCGGCGACGTGCTGCGGGCCCAGGTGGCGCAGGCCGACCACCACCCGATGATCGTGGGCCTGGGCAAGGACGTCGAGGGGCGCACGATCGTCGCCAACCTCGCCAAGATGCCGCACCTGCTCATCGCGGGCGCCACCGGCGCCGGTAAGTCCGTCTGCGTGAACGGCCTGATCACGAGCATCCTCATGCGCGCCACCCCGGACGAGGTCCGCATGGTGCTCGTGGACCCCAAGCGGGTGGAACTCAGCGTCTACGAGGGCATCCCCCACCTGATCACCCCGATCATCACGAACCCGAAGAAGGCCGCCGAGGCCCTCGACTGGGTCGTGGGCGAGATGGACCGCCGCTACGACGACCTGGCGGCCAGCGGCTTCCGGCACGTGGACGAGTTCAACAAGGCCGTGCGGGCGGGCCAGCTCAAGCCGCCGCCGGGCAGCGAGCGCGTCTACCAGCCCTACCCGTACCTGCTGGTGATCGTGGACGAGCTGGCCGACCTGATGATGGTCGCCCCGCGTGACGTCGAGGACTCCATCGTCCGCATCACCCAGCTCGCCCGAGCGGCCGGCATCCACCTGGTGATCGCCACCCAGCGCCCGTCGGTGGACGTCGTGACCGGCCTGATCAAGGCGAACGTGCCCTCCCGGCTCGCCTTCGCCGTCTCCAGCCTCACCGACTCACGGGTCATCCTCGACCAGCCCGGCGCCGACAAGCTCGTCGGCCAGGGCGACGCGTTGTTCCTGCCGATGGGCGCGAGCAAGCCCATCCGCATCCAGAACGCGTTCGTCTCCGAGAAGGAGATCGCGGGGATCGTCGAGCACTGCAAGGGGCAGATGCAGGCGGAGTACCGCGACGACGTGGCGGCGGTGACGGTCAAGAAGGAGATCGACGAGGACATCGGCGACGACCTCGACCTGCTGCTGCAGGCGGCCGAGCTGATCGTCACCACGCAGTTCGGCTCGACCTCGATGCTCCAGCGCAAGCTGCGCGTCGGGTTCGCCAAGGCCGGGCGGCTCATGGACCTGCTCGAAAGCCGGAACGTGGTCGGCCCGAGCGAGGGTTCCAAGGCCCGCGAGGTCATGGTGAAGCCCGACGAACTCGCGGGTTTGCTGGCCGACCTGCGCGGCGAGTGACCCCAATGCTTCCCCGCCCGGCGATTACTGGTTGAATATGGACCACTACGCAACGTCGGGGGCGGGGAGGCGTTTGCCGTGCAGGAGCAGAGCATTGGGTCCACGCTGGCTGCGGCCAGACGGGCATCGGGGCTGACGGTAGGTCAGCTCAGTGCGACCACGCGCGTGCGCGAGGCGCTGATCTACGCGATAGAACGCGATGACTTCTCCCTGTGCGGGGGCGACTTCTACGCCAGGGGGCACATCAAGGCGATGGCCAGGGCGGTCGGCCTCGATCCCGAGGCCATGGTCCACCTCTATGACGAGCATCACGGCGGCGTGCCGATGCCGGTGCGGGCGGCCACGATCTTCCAGGCCGACCGCCGGGTGAAGCTGCGCGAGCGGCGCGGGCCCAACTGGACGATGGCGCTGGGGGTGGCGCTGGCGATCGTGGTGGTGTTCGGGGTCGTGCGGGTGATGGGCGGATCGGGGGAGACGCGGGTCGCCGACGTCACGCCGGTCTCGGCGGCGCCCAGCGTGCCGCCCAACACGCCGTTCACCGAGCCGCCGCCGGTGCCGAAGAAGCCGGCGCCGGCCGTACCCGCGATGAAGGATCTTGTCGTGGTGAAGGTGGAGGCGAAGCGCTCGTCCTATCTGAACGTGCGGGACGCGAAGGGGCGCAAGCTGTTCGCCGGGACGCTGGCGGCGGGCAAGAGCTCGACGTGGCGGGCCCCGACTCAGATGAAGCTGCTCTTCGGCGATGCCGGAGCGGTCTTGCTGCAGGTCAACGGCAAGGATCTGGGTCAGCCCGGCGGGCGTGGGGAGACGGTGCGGCGCTCGTTCGGGCCATCTGCACCCCGGCCACGGTGAAGGTAGTGGCCAACTCCCGATACCGTAGTGTTCACCATGTCAAAGTCCGTATCGCTGATCACCCTGGGCTGCGCGCGCAACGAGGTCGACTCCGAAGAGCTCGCCGCGCGCATCGAGGCTGCCGGTTGGCAGCTCGGTGACGACGACCCCGATGTCGTCGTCGTCAATACGTGCGGCTTCATCGATTCTGCGAAGAAGGACTCGATCGACACGCTGCTGGCCGCCGCCGACTCCGGCGCGAAGGTGGTCGCGGCCGGATGTATGGCCGAGCGCTACGGCAAGGAGCTGGCCGAGGCTCTGCCCGAGGCGAGCGCGGTCATCTCCTTCGACGACTACGCCGAGATCGGCGAGCGCCTCGACGACGTGCTCGACGGCAGGTCGCTGACGCCGCACACGCCGCGCGACCGCCGTACCCTGCTGCCCATCTCGCCGGTGGATCGTGCCACCGCGCCCAAGTCCGCCATCCCAGGTCACGGCGATCTGCCCGAGGGGCTGGCGCCGGCCAGCGGGCCGAGGGTGCTGCGCAGGCGGCTCGACGAGAGCCCGGTCGCCTCGCTGAAGCTGGCCTCGGGCTGCGACCGCCGCTGCTCGTTCTGCGCGATCCCGGCCTTCCGCGGCGCCTACGTCTCGCGCGACCCGCAGGAGCTGCTGGCCGAGGCCGACTGGCTGGCCCATCGCGGGGTGCGCGAGCTCGTGCTCGTGAGCGAGAACTCCACGTCCTACGGCAAGGATCTGGGCGACCTGCGCGCGCTGGAGAAGCTGCTGCCCAAGCTGGCCGCGACCGAGGGCATCAAGCGGGTGCGGGCCAGCTACCTGCAGCCCGCCGAGCTGCGCCCCGGACTGATCGACGTGCTCGCCGGCACCGAGGGCATCGCGCCCTACTTCGACCTGTCCTTCCAGCACGCCAGCGGCTCGGTGCTGCGCCGGATGCGCCGCTTCGGCGACCCCAAGCGCTTCCTGGAGCTCCTGGACGCCGTCCGCGACAAGGCGCCGGAGGCGGGCGTGCGCTCCAACTTCATCGTGGGCTTCCCCGGCGAGACCGAGGAGGAGTTCGGCGAGCTGGTGCGCTTCCTGGAGTCGGCCAGGCTCGACGTGATCGGCGTCTTCGGCTACTCCGACGAGGACGGCACCGAGGCGGCCTCGCTGCCGGGCAAGCTCGCCCAGGACGTCGTCGACGAGCGGGTGCGGATGCTGACCGAGCTGGCCGAGGAGCTGACCGCGCAGCGCGCGGAGGAGCGCATCGGCACCGAGCTCGACGTGCTCATCGAGGAGGACCTCGGCGACGGCGGCTACGAGGGCCGCGCGGCCCACCAGGGTCCCGAGGTGGACGGTTCCGTGACGGTTCAGGGCATCGGCCTGGTGCCGGGCCAGATCGTGCGCGCGGTCGCGGTCGACGCCGAGGGGGTCGACCTGATCGCGCGTATCAAGGCCAGCCCGTGACGAAGGACGAGCGCCGGGTGGTCAGCCCGTGGAACATCGCCAACGTCCTCACGGTCGTCCGGATGGTGCTCGTCCCTTTCTTCGTTGTCTGCCTGTTCCTGCCCGGCATGGGCTGGCGGCTGGCCGCGCTCGGGGTGTTCGCGGTGGCCTCGATCACCGACCATCTCGACGGAGAGCTGGCCAGACGCTACGGCCTGATCACCGACTTCGGCAAGATCGCCGACCCGATCGCCGACAAGGCGCTGACCGGGGCGGCGCTGGTGAGCCTGTCGGTGCTGGGCGAGCTGGGCTGGTGGGTCACGATCGTGATCCTCGGCCGTGAACTCGGCATCACGCTGCTGCGGCTGGTCCTGCTGCGCCACGCGGTCATCCCGGCCAGCTACGGCGGCAAGGTCAAGACCGTCCTGCAGATAGCCGCGATCGTCCTGTACATCCTGCCCTGGGGCTCCGACCCGGTGCGCTGGGTGGTGATGGGGGCGGCGGTGGTGGTCACCGTGGGCACGGGCGTCGACTACGTGTTCCGGGCGATCCGGCTGCGCGGCGTGGCCAGGCGGGTGCGGGGCGAGTGAGCGCCGGCCGCGCCGCCGAGGCCCTCGATCTCCTGGTACGCCAGTCCGCGACCCTGGCCGTGGCCGAGTCGCTGACCGGCGGGCTGCTGGGTTCGGCGTTCACCGGCGTCCCGGGGGCCTCCAGGGCGTTCCGTGGCGGGGTGATCGCCTATGCCACGGATCTGAAGCACGCGCTGCTGGCCGTACCGGAGGATCTTCTGCGGCGGGAGGGTGCGGTGCACCCCGAGGTGGCGGCGGCGATGGCGCGGGGCGCGGCGAAGCTGTGCGGTGCCACCTACGGCCTGGCCGTGACGGGAGTGGCCGGACCCGACCCGCAGGACGGCAAGCCCGTGGGCACCGTGCACATCGCCGTGAGCGGACCTGGTGACCAGGTTTGGCGGCGAAATCTGGGGCGAGGAGGGTCGAGGCAGGAGATCCGGGTAAGGACGGTGGACGAGGCTGTCGATCTCCTCGCAGGTGTGCTGAAGCGGAGCAATGGGGAACATTCCGGGTGATTACCGTGTTACGTCCCCAGCGAACATGCCAAGCACGGTCTGACGCGGTGTCGGTGGATACGGGTACGGTGGAGCTGTGAGTGAGGTCCGTGAGCCATCAGCAAGCATTGAGCGCCCGGCCGGCGGGCCTGACAAGCCACGTGCGACGCAGCGGCGACGCCCGATGATGACGGCGAGGAGTATGTACGAACCCAAGAAGAAGAGTCCGATCGCGCGAGGCGTGGTGCCGACATCCGCGCCGGGGAGGGAGCGACAGATGATTCTGCTGCGTCAGCTGCTCGGTGACGTGTTGCGGCGGCTGCGGGTGCGGCAGGGTCGCACCCTTCGCGAAGTGTCGACGCTTGCGCGTGTCTCGCTCGGATACCTGTCCGAGGTCGAGCGTGGGCAGAAGGAAGCATCGTCGGAGCTGCTCGCCTCGATCTGCGGTGCCTTGGGTGTGCCGTTGTCGCAGGTGCTTCGTGAGGTGTCCGACCAGTTCGCGCTGGCCGAACTCCAGGCTGCTCCCGTTCTCGCCGACGCGCCCGAGCACGAGCGTCTGCCCCTTTCCGAGTCGGTCCCCGGTTCGATCTCCGATTCGGTGTTCCCCGAGGTGAAGGACATGGTGGCCGCCTAGCGCGGCTGGCAGTTCCCGCACCACAGGATCAGGCGTTCCTGTGGTTGTGCCCCCATCTCCCCGCGGCTGATGCGGGTGCCGCATCGGCGACAGGGTCGCCCGGCCCTGCCGTAAACCCACGTCTGGTTGCCCGGACGGCGGTCGCCTGTGGTCACCGTGCCCGCGTGTGTTTTGTTGGCGTCGAGCAAGCGCTGCGCCAGCGAGACCAGGCTGTCCAGATTCTCGATCTCGCCGACCTTCCGCCATGGCCACACGCCGCGCAGGAAGAGTGTCTCGGCCCGGTAGATCGTCCCGATGCCCGCGAGATTGCGCTGATCCAGCAGCGCCTCTCCGATGCTTCTCTCCGGTCGCGCGCGCAGCCGGCCGACCGCCTCCGCCGCGTCCCATCCCTCTCCGAGCAGGTCCGGGCCCAGGTGCCCGATGATCTGGCGCTCGTCCTTGACCAGGTCCACCATGCCGAGTTTGAGGCCCACGGCCTGGTGTTCGGCGGTGGCCAGCACGAGGCGTACCTGGTCGCCGGGTGGCAGGCGGCGGCCCGGTTCCATGATCCGCCAGCTTCCGTCCATGCGCAGGTGCGTGTGCACGGTCAGGCCGCCTTCTACCCTGGTGAGCAGGTGCTTGCCGTACGAGGCCGTGGTGAGGACCGTGCGGCCGGACAGGTCCGCGGTGGCGTGGCGCGGCACCCGGAAGTCCGTGCGCGTCAGCACGCGCCCGTCGAGCGCCTCGCGCAGCCGGGCGGCGGTGCGGTAGACGGCGTCACCCTCGGGCATGCTCGGCCACCCACACGTCCAGCATCGTGGTGAGCTGGTCGAGCGCGCCCTCCACGCGCTCGCGCTCGCCGGTGGTCAGGAAGTCGAGCTGCAGGCCGGTGTAGGCGGAGTTGACCAGCGTGGAGATGCGCCGGGCGTCCTTCTCCGGTACGCCCCGCTCGCGCAACAGCCCGGCCACGAAGGCGGAGCGGTCCGACAGCAGCTCCGGCACGTGCCCGGCCAGGCGCCCGCCCGCGACCAGGCCCTCGATCTCGTGGATGAGGCGGGCGACGGGCAGGTTCTCCTCGCGCAGTTGCCAGTCCCAGGTGCGGCGCACGATCGTGCCGACACTGTCGCCACCCTCCCATCCGGGCAGGGAACGCAACCAGGCGCGGTGACGCTCGTCGAGGCGGCGCATGGTGGCCGACAGGAGTTCTTCCTTGTCGGAGAAGTGATGGGTCAGCACCCGCGTGGACTTGCCCAGATGCTCGGCCAGCGGCCGCATGGACAGCGTGGACAGGCCGTGCTCGGCGAGGTAGTCGACGATCTGGTCGAGCAGCTCGGACCGGCGCTGCGGGTCGGGCGTCCTGGCCATCCGGATTTCCCTTTGACGCGGGTGGGGTGACACTCGTTACCTTATATGGGTAACGAGTGTTACCTTTATCGAGGGGAGAGTCATGCCCGCGTGGTTGTTCGCGCTGATGTTCACCACGTTCGCCTTCGCCACCGACGATTACGTCATCGCCGGTGTCCTGCCCGCCATCGCCGCCGACCTCGGGGTCAGCGAAGCGGCGGCCGGGCAGCTGGTGACCGTGTTCTCGCTGGCCTTCGCGCTCGGGGCGCCCGTGGCCTCGGTGGTGACCGCGCGCTGGTCGCGCAGAGGGCTGGTCACCTGGGCGCTGCTGGTGTTCGTGGCCGCCAACTGGGCCGCCGCCTTCACCGAGTCGTACGCGCTGCTCATGGGCCTGCGGGTGCTGGCCGCGCTGGCCGCCGCCGCGGTGGTGCCCGCCGCCTACGCCATCGCCACCGCGCTCGCGCCCGAGGGACGCCGGGGGCAATACCTGGCCCTGGTGATGGGCGGGCTGACCGGCTCGCTCGCGCTGGGCGTGCCGATCGGGACCTGGGTCGGCGGCGCCTTCGGCTGGCAGGCCACGTTCGGGCTCGGGGGCGCGCTGGGCGTCGTCGCGCTGGTGGCCGTGCGCTGGACGCTGCCCGAGCTGCCGCCGGTGCCGGCGATGCCGATCGCCGAGCGGCTGCGCCCGCTGGCCAGGCGGCCCGTGCTACTCGGGCTCCTCGGCATCGTCGCGATCGTGATGGGCAGCATGATGGTGCTCACCTACCTGGCCCCCTACCTGCGCGACCTCGCCGGGGTGTCGGCGGCGGAGCTGGGCTGGATCTTCGTACTGGCCGGAGTCGCCGGGCTCGCCGGCGGGCAGCTCGGCGGGCGTGCCGCGGACGCCTGGGGCGCCGACCGGGCGCTGCTGGTGGGTGTCGGCGGCTTCACCGCCGTGATGGCGGCCTTCACCGCGTGCTGGTTCGTCCGGCCGGTGCCGCTGCTCGCGCTGCTGCCGCTGCTGGCGGTGTGGGCGGGCGTCTCGTGGTGGATCCCGCCGCCCGCCCAGACGCGGCTGCTGGCTCTCGCGGGTACGGCCGGCCCGCAGGCGCTCGCGCTCAACAGCAGTGCGGTCTACGTGGGCGTGTCCGGCGGCGGCGCGCTCGGCGGCCTGCTGCTGGAGGCGTGGGGCAGCGCCGTGCTCCCGGCCGCCGCGGCGATCGTCGAGCTGGCCGCGCTGCTGCTGCTCTGGGCGGCGGCCCGCGGCGCGAGCCGGGGGCCCGACCCCGATCCAGGCCCAGGCTCAGATCGAGACCCAGGTCCGGGCCAGGCGCAGGTCCCGGGGTCAGTCCCAGGCGGCGGGGTCGGCGGCTAGCTGGCGGACCCGCTCGGGCAGGGCGCCGGTGGCCACCTGGTCGAGCGTCACCTCTTCGAGGATGGCGCGTTCGGTGGCCCGCAGCGCGATCCAGACGGCCTGCAGCGATTCGGCGGGCCCCCGGTAGCCGACGTGCTCGGGGCGCTCGCCCCGCACGTTGGCGAGGGGGCCGTCGACGGCCCTGATGACGTCGGCGAGGCTGATCTCGCCGGCCGGACGGGCCAGGACGTAGCCGCCCTCCGGGCCACGCTGGCCGCGCACCAGCCCGGCGCGGCGCATCTGGAGCAGGATGTTCTCCAGGTACTTGGGCGGCATGTCCTGCTCCTTGGCGAGCTCGCCCACGGTGGTGGGGCCGGCACCGGCCGCGGCGAGTTCGGCGGCGGCACGGAGGGCGTAGTCGACACGAGCGGAAAGGCGCATGTTGTCGATTATCCCTGGTGGTCAACACTGGTTATGCGCAGGACCACCAAAACGGGCAGGTGGTCGGAGTGCCGCAGGGGCGGCACCTCCGCCGACGCGACCGTCAGACCCTCGCTGACGAGCACGTGGTCGATGCGTTCCTTGGGCACGTCGGCCGGTGAGGTGGGCGGGTCGCCGAGGGCGACCAGCGGGTCCGTCAGGCCCGCCGACTCCAGCACGCGCATGCCCGGGTCGCCGCGCCGCAGGTTGAGGTCTCCGGCCAGCACCACGGGCCGCCCGCCCGCGCGCAGGCCGCGGACGATGGCCGCCACCTCGGGCGCCTGGCCCTCCGGGGCCTGCAGGTGGGTGTTGACGACGCCTATCTCCTTGCCGCCCACCTCGACCGTGAACGTCTGGGCCTGGGCGCCGGTGGGGTAGTCGTGCGCGCCCAGCCTGTGCGAGGTCAGCGCGTTTACGGGCAGGTTGGTCAGGAGGGCGTCGCCCCACAGCTCGTCGGCCGCCGGGGCGAAGTAGTAGCTCATGCCGAGGCCGCGGGCGATGCGGGCCAGGTCGTCGTGGCCGCCGTTGAGCAGCCAGCCGCGATCCACCTCGCTGAGCAGGACGAGGTCGGGCTTCTGCGCGGCGGCCCAGGCGGCGATCCGGTCGAGCGAGAGGCGGCCGTCGAGGCCGAAGCCCATGCGGATGTTGTAGGCGATGAGCTTGAGCGTGTCACCCTGCTTCGGCTGTACGGCCGGCTCCGGCTGGTAGGCCGTCGCGCCCGCCAGCAGCGCCACCACGACCGCGGCGGCGCTCAGCGGCCAGATGCGGCCGAGAGCGTAGGACGGTGGCCGATGCCGGAAATATGCTGACAGCGCCACGCCGACGATCAGCAGGCCCGCCACGACGGGCACGACCCGGTTGGGGAAGCCCAGGTTCATGTCATAGGCGGCGTAGTAGGCGAACAGCCCCAGGAAGAACACCAGCCCGCCGCTCAGGACGGCGGCGCCGGGCCGCCGGACCGGGCCGCCGGGCACCGCCATCAGCACGGCGGCGCCTACCACGACGGCCCAAGGCTGCAGGAACACCGTGCCCGCCACGCACAACACGCCGAAGCCGATCGCGCTCCAGGTCGAGCGCGGCGGCCGGGTGGCCAGGTAAGGGGAGAAGACCAGCGCCAGCACCACGGGCATCACCCACAGCCAGCCGCCGCCCGGACCCGAGCCGGTGCGTTGCGCGGTGGCCGACATGCCGGCCACCAGCATCACCGGGCCCGCCAGGAACCACACCGACCACGGGGCCGGATCGGCGTCCGACGGGCGGAAGCTCCAGGCCAGGGCGAGGAACGAGGCGCACAGCGTGGCGGTCGCCAGCCAGGCCACCGGGCCGTCGCGCCAGACCAGGTCCACGCCGTCCAGCAGGAAGTGGACGGTGAACGACAGGGCCAGGCCGCCCATGATGCCGGGGGCGGCCCAGGATCTGGGCATGGCGCGGGCGCTGCCGTACAGGAAGACGAGACCGGCGCTGACGCCCGCCGAGGCGACGTAGAGCTGCGAGATCTCGGCCTGGAGCAGCAGCCGGGCCAGCACGAGCGCGACCGCGCCACCCGCGAGAGCCCACCTCGGCCTGACCAGAGCGGCGAGGAAGGGCAGAATGAACCATACGGCGGCGTAGAGTCCCATCAGCTCGGGTGGCGTCTCGCCCGCGCGGCCGAACAGCGTGATCAACGAGGGCAGAAAGACACGCAGCACATCGAAGAGCAAAGTGACGCCCAGCCCGAGCAGGAGCGGGCCGCGGGGGATGGTCATGAGTCATCCTCGTGTTCGCCTGCGATGATTCGCAAGAGCTGGAGCGCTAAACTTCCAACAACCTTGACTGAATGACGGTGGGATACAGCGTGGAGCGACGTCCTGGTGTGCCCAGGTTGCTGAGAGAGATCAACGACCGGGCCGCGCTCGACCTGTTGCTGGCCACCGGCCCCATGACGCGGGGCCAGATCGGCGATCTGACGGGGTTGTCCAAGGTGACGGCCTCGCAGACGCTCTCCAGACTGGAGGAGCGGGGGCTGGTCGAGGTCGTCGGCACGCAGGGCGGCGGGCGCGGGCCCAACGCCGCCCTTTACTCGGTGGTTTCCTCAAGCGCGTTCGTGGCGGGGCTGGAGGTCGGTCCTGAGCTCATCTCCACCGTGATCGCCGACATCCACGGCCGCACGATCGCGGAGGTCAGCGTCGACCCCAACGGCCACGACGACCCCGTGCCGGTCGTGCACGGCGCGATCGTCAAGGCCTGCCGCAGCGCGAAGGTCAGCCTGGCCAAGCTGCGCGGCGTCGTGATCGGCACGCCCGGCGTGGTCGACCCGCGCAGCGGCGACGTGCGCTTCTCCTTCGACCTGCCCGGCTGGCACGAAGGCATCCACGAGGCGCTGGCCGGCGACCTCAAGCGCGAGGTCACGATCGAGAACGACGTCAACCTCGCCGCCATCGCCGAGCGTTCCGACGGCGCCGCGCAGGGCATCGACGACTTCGTGCTGCTGTGGGCCAGCCGCGGCCTGGGCCTCGCGGTCATGCTCGGCGGCAAGCTCCACCGCGGCCGCTCGGGCAGCGCGGGCGAGATCGGCTACCTCGCCGTGCCCGGCGTGCCGCTGCCCCAGGACATCCACGCCGTGCCCGGCCGCCTGCCCACGCTGGCGGGCGGCCTGCAGTCGCTCGTCAGCGCCGAAGTGGTCGCCGAACTCGCCAAGGGGTACGGCTTCGCCGCGGCCTCGGCAGGCGAGGCGGTCCGGGTGGCCGTGGCGGCGGGGGAGCGGGGCGACGCGCTGCTCGACGAGCTGGCCCACCGCCTGGCCCTCGGCGTGGCGGCCGTGTGCGTGATCCTCGACCCCGGGCTGGTGGTGCTGGCCGGCGAGGTGGGCCACGCGGGCGGCGCGGCCCTGACCTCGCGGGTGGAGGAGGCGGTGGCGCGGATCTGCCCCGTCCGGCCGCAGGTGGTCACCAGCACGATGGAGCAGAACCCGGTGCTGCGTGGCGCGGTGCTGGCCGCGCTCGACCAGGCCAGGGAGGAACTGCTCAGCTCCTGAGCAGGCCTGCCAGGGCCTCGGCGGCGATCTCGCAGCACAGCGTGGTGCCGCCGGACGTCGCCACGTGCACGGCGCCGGGCACCCGCTCGCCCGGCACGCCGAGCTCGGCCACGACGGCGTCGGGGACGCGGGCCAGGACGCGGTCGGCCGCGCCGGTCAGGTGGGCGTGCCGGTAGGCGGTCCTGAGGACGATCACCAGGGGACGCCCGGCGCCCGCGTGTACCGCCTCGTCCAGCTCGGCGGGGCCCGGGGCGCTCAGCCGTACGACGGTGGTGCCGGGGAGCAGGCGGGCCAGAGGGATGCCCAGGCCCCAGGGGGTGACCGGGTCGATGGCGAGGTTGGTGGGGGCGTCCAGCTCGATCACGTGCGGCGGGCCCGATCCGGCGGGCGGACGCCGGACGTTCACGCGCAGCGCGCGCCGCGCGGCGGCCTCCGCGCCGTCGTCGCCGGGCAGCCGGGGGAACGGGTCGCGGTGGCGGGCGGCCCACGCGGCGACGGACCGGACGCGGGCGGCGGCCTCGGCTAGGCGCTCCTCCGGCAGGGTGCCGTCGTTGACGGCGGCCATGATGCTGTTGCGCAGCAGCCCGACCACGCCGGGCGTGGCGTTCTCCCCGCCCACGCAGAGCGCGTCGGCCCCGGCGGCCAGCGCCCGTACGGCGGTGCCCCCGAGCCCGTACGCCGCCGAGACGGCGGGCATCTCGATCCCGTCGGTGACGATCAGCCCCTCGAAGCCCAGTTCCTCGCGGAGCAGCCGCATCATGATGGGCGCGCTGACCGTGGCGGGGGCGCCGGCGTCGTACGCGGGCACCAGCAGGTGGCCCGTCATGATCGCCTTGACGCCCGCGGCGATGACGGCGCGGTAGGGGACCAGGGCGGTGACGGCGAGTTCCTCGGCGGGCAGCTCGACGGTGGGCAGCGCGTCGTGGGAGTCCACGGCGGTGGCGCCGTGGCCGGGGAAGTGCTTGGCGCATCCGGCCACGCCCGCCGCCTGCAGGCCGGTGACCCAGGCCGCGGCGTGGCGGGCGACGAGTTCGGGGTCGGCGCCGAAGGCGCGGGTGCCGACCACGGGGTTGTCCAGGCCCGCGTCGATGTCCACGACCGGCGCGTAGTTGAGGTTCACGCCCGCGCGCGCGAGGTCACGCCCGATGCCCTGGGCGACTCCCCGGGTCAGCACGAGGTCGTCGGCCGCGCCGAGCGCGAGGTTGCCGGGCCGCGAGCTGCCGGTGAAGGCCTCCAGGCGGGTGACGTCGCCGCCTTCCTCGTCGAGCGCGAGGATCACGTCCGGGTTCTCTGCCCGGATTGCGGCCGTAAGTGCCTCTATCTGTCCTTTTTCGACCAAATTTCGCGAATAGAGGGCGATGCCGCCTAAGCCGGTCGCAAGGCGTTTGCGGACCCAATCGGGCAGGGTCGTGCCCTTGAATCCGGGTTGCAGCACGGCGTCGGCAAGCCCGGCCAGCTCGGAACTCTCGGCGTTCCGCGAGGTCACCCATGACGTCATGCCAAGTCCTTGTCTGTGGTCATCACCTGTGTATAGCATCAAACTCGGCTAATAAATAGGAAAGTTTCCTAAGAGTTTTTGAACCTCCCAAATGGTGCTCAAGGAGAGGTCTTCATGCACAGTGCGGTCATGTCGAGGGCGCAGGAGCGCCTGTGGTTCCTCGACCGCCTCTCCAGCGGAGGTTCGTCCTACAACATCGCCGTCGCCGAGCGGCTGACCGGCCCCCTGAACGTCGCCGCCCTGGAGCGTGCCTTCACCGACCTGGCCAGCCGCCACGAAGCGCTGCGTACGGCCTTTCCCGAGGCCGACGGAGTCCCCTCCGCCGTGGTACGCCCAGCCGCCCCCGTCCCCGTCGAACTCCTCGACACCACCGAGGCCGACCTGCCCGCGCTGCTGTCCGAACGCTCCAACCGCCCCTTTGACTTGGCCACGGGCCCGCTGGTCAGGGTGAGCCTGCTGCGCGTCGGCGAGCGGGAGCACGTGCTGGTGTTCGTCCTGCACCACATCATCGGCGACGCCTGGTCGCTGGAGCGGATCCTGTTCCCCGAGCTGTCGGCGCTGTACGCGGCCCACGCCTCCGGCGGACCGGCGCCGGAGCTGCCGGCGGCGCCGCCGTACTCGGAGTACGCCCGGCGCCAGCGCGAGCAGGACCACGGCGCGCACCTCGACTTCTGGACCGCCGACCTGGGCGGCGTGCCCGCGCTGGACCTGCCCGCCGACCACCAGCGCCCGGCCGCGCCCACCGGCGCCGGCGACCTCGTCATCCACCGCATGCCCGCCGAGCTCTGGACGCGGGTGACGGCGCTGGCCAGGGCCGAGCGGTGCACGCCGTTCATGGTGCTGCTCGCGGCCTTCCAGACCTTGCTGGCCCGGTACTCGGGCCAGGAGGACTTCTGCGTCGGCATCCCCGTCGCCGGGCGCGAGGACGTCGACTTCGAGCAGGTATTCGGCCCGTTCGTGAACACGCTCGCGCTCCGCGCCGACCTGGCAGGGGACCCGACCGTGCGCGACCTGGTCAAGCGGGTGCGCCGCAGGGTGCTGAAGTCGTTCGCGCACCGGGAGGTGCCCTTCGACG
The DNA here is from genome assembly GCF_042740555.1 of Nonomuraea sp. NPDC059007. Classification (NCBI taxonomy): domain Bacteria; kingdom Bacillati; phylum Actinomycetota; class Actinomycetes; order Streptosporangiales; family Streptosporangiaceae; genus Nonomuraea; species Nonomuraea sp. NPDC059007. The sequence continues at coordinate 33,477 of NZ_JBHYJD010000013.1, forward strand.
AGGTGGTCGCCGCGTTACGCCGGCACGGCGAGGACGGCACCCTCATCCAGGCCATGCTCAACCTCGACAACCCGGACGAGGGACTGGCGGACGGCACCGGCGGCCTCACGCTCACCGGGCTGGAGCGCACCCCGGTCATCTCAGGGCTGGCGCCCGCCAAGTTCGACCTGGCCGTGGACGTGGTCGTCTACGAGAGTCACCTGCAGTTCATGCTCACCTACAGCAGCGAGCTGTTCGAACCCGCCACCGTCGAGCGGATGGCCGCGCACCTGCGGCGGCTGCTGGAGGAGATGGTGGAGCGGCCGGGCGAGCGGCTGAGCGAGCTGCGGATGCTCACCGCCGCCGAGCTGGCGCTGGTGCTGCCCGACCGGCTCGACGGGCTCGTCGCCCAGCAGGTCGCCCGCACCCCCGACGCGCCGGCGGTGGTGACCGAGGAGAGCCTGCTGTCCTACGCCGAGCTCGACCGGCGGGCCGGCCTGCTGGCGGAGGAGCTCGCCGTCGAGCCGGGCGCGCTGGTCGGGATCAGGATGCGCGCCGGGCCCGAGGCGATCGTGGCGCTGCTGGCCGTGCTCAAGGCGGGCGCGGCGTACGTGCCGGTCGATCCGGCCCAGCCGGAGGCCAGGACCCGGCTCATGCTGGACGGCTGCGCCGCGGTGATCTCCGAGGCGGGCGTGGAACGGCTGCCCGGCGGCGCGAGCGAACCCGGCGCCGCCTACGTGATCTACACCTCCGGCTCGACCGGCACGCCCAAGGGCGTCGTCGTCGAGCACCGCACCGCCGCGCGCCTGGCCATGTCCTTCCGCGACGCGCACGGCTTCGGCCCCGGCCAGCGCGTGCTCATGGTGCCGCCACTGAGCTTCGACGCCTCGGTCGGCGACATCTTCCCCGCGCTGGTCAGCGGCGCCGCGCTCGTCCTGCACCCCGACCCCGCCGCGCTCGGCGGCCCCGCGCTGCTCGCGCTGTGCGAACGGCTCGGCATCACCATGGTCGACACCGCCAGCGCCCTGTGGCAGCAGTGGGTGGAGGATCTGACCGGCCACGGCCCCGTGGACACCGGCCCGCTCACCACCATGATGGTCGGCGGCGAGAGCGTCCCGCTGGACCGGCTGCGCGCGTGGGCCACGCTCACCGGCGGCCGGGTCGCCTTCTACAACCATTACGGACCCACCGAGGCCACGGTCTGCGCGACCGTCTACCGGACCGTCGACGGGGGCGAGCTCACCGGCCGCACCCACCTGCCTATCGGCACGGCTCTGCCGCACGTGCGCGCGTACGTGCTGGATCGGCACGGCCGTCCCACGCCGGTCGGCGTGCCCGGCGAGCTCCACCTGGGCGGCGAGTGCGTGGCCCGCGGCTACCTCGGCCGCCCCGAGCAGACCGCCGCCCGCTTCCAGCCCGACCCGTTCCTGCCCGGCGCCACCATGTACGCCACCGGCGACCTCGTCCGCCGCCACGCCGACGGCACGCTCGACTTCCTCGGCCGCACCGACCGCCAGCTCAAGATCAACGGCGTCCGGATCGAGCCCGGCGAGGTCGAGAGCGCCTGCCTCGCCCACCCCGGCGTCCGCGAGGCGGTGGTGACCGCCGCGGGCGGCCGGCTGGTCGCCTACCTGACCGGCAACCCGCCGGCCACCGCCGACTTACGCGCCTTCCTCGCCGACCGGCTGCCGCCCGCCATGGTGCCCGCCGCCGCCGTCGCCCTGGACACCCTGCCGCTCACCGCGCACGGCAAGATCGACTTCCGCGCGCTGCCCCAGCCCGAGATCGCCGCCGTCGCCTACGAGAGCCCGCGCACCCCGACCGAGGAGACCGTCGCCGCCGTCTGGGAGGAGGTGCTCGGCGTGCGCGCCGGCCGCCGCGACAACTTCTTCGACCTCGGCGGCCACTCCCTGCTCACCCCGCGCACCGTCACCCGCCTCGCCGACGCCACCGGCGTCCGCGTCGAACTGCCCGTCTTCTTCGCCTGCGCCGACCTGGCCGAACTCGCCGCCGCCCTCGACGGCCACGCCCCCGCCACCGCCCCGCCCGGCCTGTACGGCGACGCCGTCCTGCCGGCCGACTACGCCGTGGTCCCCGCCCGCCCCCGCCGCGAACCCGGCCGGGTCCTGCTCACCGGCGCCACCGGCTTCCTCGGCGCCCACCTCCTCGCCGATCTGCTGACCCGCTCGACGGCGACCGTCCACTGCCTGGTCAGGGGCGCCGCCCCCGCCGACCGCCTGCGCCGCAACCTCGAAGCGCACGGCCTGTGGCAGGAGGAGTTCACCGACCGGATCGTCCCCGAACCAGGTGATCTGGCCACCGGGCCGATCATGCCCGCCCGCGAGATGGACCTGATCCTGCACAACGGCGGCGCCGTCGACTTCACCCGTCCCTACGCCCGGCTCAAGGCCGCCAACGTGGACGGCACGCTGGCGATCCTGCGCCTGGCCGCCCGCTCGGCCACGCCCGTGCACCTGGTCTCCACGCTCGGCGTCTACCTGGCGCCGGGGGAGCGGGTGGTGCGCGAGGGCGATCTGCTTCCCGACCCCGAACACCTGCACCTCGGCTACGACCAGAGCAAGTGGGTGGCCGACCGGCTGGCCGCCGCGGCGAGGGAGGCGGGGCTGCCGGTGGCGATCCACCGGCCGGCGCGGATCTCGGGCGACAGCCGTACCGGGAAGGTGCCCAAGAACGACTTCCTGGCCAGGTTCCTGGCCACGTGCGCGCTGCTCGGCACGGTTCCCGACGGCGAACAGCTCGACATGGCCCCCGTGGACCATGTCGCCGCGGCCATCGGCCACCTGGCCAGGAACGGCGCCGAAGGCGACTTCCATTACCACAATCCGGGCACGCTCAGCTCGGCCCAGCTCGCGGACGGCATGGTCGCGCACGGCGTCGCCGTGGCCCTGTCACCCGCGTCGGAGTGGCGGGCGGAGGTGCGCGAGCGGCTTGAGAAGGGCGAGGAGCTGCCGGTCGCCGCCTTCCCCGCCTACTTCGCCGAGTACGGCGACGAGCGCGGCCCGCGCTTCGACTGCTCGGCCACCGAGGCCAGGCTCGCCCAGGCGGGGCTGGTGTGCCCGCCCGCGCCGGCCCTGCTCGACGCCTACCTCGACGACCTGATCGACTCCGGAACCCTCCCGGGAGGATGTCGTGCCTAGGCCCTTCGTCATCATCTGGTCCTCCCAGCTGCTGTCGATCATCACCTCCAGCATCACCGGCTTCGTGCTGGGCGTCTGGGTCTTCCAGCAGACCGGCTCCGCCACCCAGTTCGTCACGATCACGCTCTGCGCGATCCTCCCGGAGGTGGTCTTCGCGCCACTGGTCGGCTCGCTGGCCGACCGCTGGGACCGGCGCAAGCTCATGATGGGCGCCGACCTGGGCGCCGCGCTGACCACCGGCGCCCTGGCGGTGCTGCTGGCGACCGGCGGGCTGCAGGTCTGGCACATCTACGTCGTCACCGCCGTCGGCGCCGTCTTCGGCACCGCGCAGATGGCCGCCTACCACTCGATGATGCCCCTGCTGGTGCCGAAGGAGCAGCTCGGCAGGGCCAACGGCATGATGCAGGTGGCCGACGCCGTCCGCATCGCCTCGCCGCTGCTGGCCGGCACGCTGCTGGTCGCCGTCGGGCTCACCGGGGTGGTCGTCATCGACCTGGCGGCCTTCCTGATCTCCCGGGTGGTGCTCCACCTGGTGCCCCTGTCGCGGGCCGTGACCCGGCCCGGCGAGGGCAGACCGGCCGAGCCGTGGCTGCGCGACCTGGCCTTCGGCCTGTCCTACCTGCGAACCAGGCGAGGACTGTTCTGGCTGGTCGTCCTGCTCGCCGCCTACAACCTGTTCTTCGGCATCGCCGGCGTGCTCGTCCAGCCGCTCATCCTGTCCTTCGGCTCGGCCGCCGTGCTCGGTGTGCTCATGGCCGCGGGCGGCGGGGGGATCTTCGCCGGCGGGCTGGTGATGAGCGCCTGGGGCGGCCCGAAACGGCGGGTGCGCGGCATGCTCGTCTTCATGGTCGCGGGCGCCGTGCTGCTGGCCGCCCACAGCCTGAGCCCCTCGCCCTGGCTGATCGCCGTGGTCGCCCCCGCGTTCCTGTTCACGCTGCCGTTCGTGCAGGGGACCGGGATCACCGTCATCCAGCTCAAGACCGCGCCGAACGAGCTGGGCCGCGTGCTCAGCGCGGTCCGCATGGTCACCCAGGCCGCCACCGTCCTCACCTACCTGGCCGCGGGGCCGCTGGCCGACCGGGTCTTCGAGCCGATGCTCGCGCCCGGCGGGGCGCTGGCCGACAGCGTGGGGGCGCTGATCGGCACCGGTCCCGGCCGCGGGATCGCCTTCATCTTCTTGCTCGCCGGGGCCGGGCTGCTCGTGCTCGCGCCTCTGGCCTACCTCCAGCCGCGCCTGCGCCGGGTGGAGACGGAACTGCCCGACATCGAGGAGCCCTCGGATGCCGCTCTATCTAGATCCTGACGTCCTTCATTCCTTTCGTGATCTGAACCAAGGCCCTGGCGCCCTGCTCGACCTGATCGGCGCCATGGCCTTCCGCACGGCGGGGACCGCCCAGCGGCTCGGCCTCTTCGAGGTTCTGGGCGCCGGCCCGCAGTCCGCCGCGGGCGTGGCGGCGAAGCTCGGCCTGCCCGGTGAGCCTCTGACCGTTCTGCTCGACGCGCTCGTGGGCTTCGGCTACCTGCGCAAGTCGGGTGACCTCTATACGGCGGGCCCGCCCGCCAGCCCGTGGCTCGACCGCAACGCCAGCGGCGGGTTCGCGCCCAGCCTGGCTGTCTGGCACGACCTGCTCGGCGAGCTGTGGCAAGGGCTGGAGGACGCGGTACGCACCGGGCGCCCGCCCGAGCCGTTCTACCCCTGGCTGGAGCGCAGCCCCGACCGGGTGCGCGACTTCCAGACGATGCTGGCGGGGCTGGCCGGGATGCTGGCCCCGGCGGTGGTGGAGGCGGCCCCGGAGATCGGCGGCAGCCTCCTCGACATCGGCGGCGGGCACGCGATCTACAGCATCGCCTTCTGCCAAGCCGCGCCCGAGCTGACCGCGACCGTCGTCGACCTGCCCGGCGCGCTCACGCAGGGCCGCGCCAACGTCGAGGAGGCCGGGCTGGCCGAGCGCATCCAGCTCGTCCCCGGCGACCTGGCCGACCACATCGACGGCAGCCACGACGCCGTGCTGCTGTTCAACGTCGTGCACGGCCTCGACCCCGAGGCCGGCGCCGACCTGGTCGCCCGTACGGCCCGCGCGCTGCGGCCAGGCGGCGTCCTGCTCGTCCTGGAACCCTTCGCCGACCCGCCGGAGGGCGCGAGGGCGCACGACACCGCCCTCCTGGGCGGCTTCAGCCTCAACCTCGCCGCCACCCAGGGCGGCCGCCTGTACACCTTCGACGAGGTCGCCGGCTGGGCGTCGGCGGCCGGGCTGAGCGGCATCGAGCGCCTGCCGCTGTCGGCGCCGGGCACCGACGAACTGCTCGTGGCGCGGCGGGAGGCCCAGTGAAGATCGCGATCGTGGGGGCGGGGCCCGCGGGCAGCCTGCTCGCCTGCTACCTGGTCAGGCGCGGCCACCAGGTCGAGGTCTACGAACGGCGGCCGGACCCGCGCCGCTACGACGACGAAGAGGGCCGCTCGATCAACCTCGGCCTGTCGGCCCGCGGCATGCGGGCGCTGACCGACGTCGGGCTCATGGCCGAGATCCAGCCGCTGACCGTGCCCATGCGCGGCCGGGCCGTACACGCGCCCGACGGCAAGGTCGCCTTCCACCCGTACGGCAACCGCCAGACGGAGATCCTGCACTCGATCCGCCGCCGCGACCTGGTCATCAGCCTGGTCAACCAGGCCGACTCGGCCGGCGCGGCCTTCCACTTCGACACCACCCTGAGCGCCCTGCCGGAGGCGGACGCGGTCGTGGGCGCCGACGGCGCGTTCTCCACGGTCAGGACGCTCATGCACCGCGGCGCCCGCGCCGACTTCCGTCAGGAGTACCTGCCCTGGGGGTACAAGGAGCTGACCATCCCCAGGATGCCCAGCCACCACGAGGCGCTGCACGTGTGGCCGGGCGGCGACGACGGGCTCATCGTCACCCACCCGAACCTGGACGGCTCCGCCACCGCCACCCTCTTCCTGCCCTACGACAAGCTCGCCGCCATCACCGACCCGGAGGCGTTCTTCGCCGACCGCTTCCCCGACGCGCTCGCGCTCATCCCCGACCTGGCCAAGGAGTTCGCCGAGCGTCCCGTCGGCCATCTCGTCTCGATCCGCACCGCGCCGTGGCACCACGAGGGCCAGGTCGTGCTGATCGGCGACGCCGCCCACGCCGTCTACCCCTTCTACGGCCAGGGCATGAACTCCGCGCTCGAAGACTGCACCGTGCTCGACGCCTGTCTGGACGAGCATCCCGACGACCTGGCCGCCGCCTTCGCCGAGTTCGAGCACCGGCGCCGGCCGCACACCGACGTCCTGGACGAGCTGTCCAGGCAGAACTTCGTCGAGCTGCGCGAGCGGGTCCGCTCGCCGCTCCACCACGCGCGCAAGCGCGCCGATCTGACGTTGGCGAGGATCTTCCCCGGCCGCTGGGTTCCCCTCTACACCATGGTCTCCCACACCACCACGCCCTACGCGGACGCGCTCGCCAAGGCCAAGCGGCAGGACGCCGTCCTGCGCTGGGCCGCGGTGGGCGCCGCGGGGCTCGCCGCCGTCGCCATGCTCGCCAGGAAGGTCCGCTAAACCATGCTCACGGATCCCACCGACCCCACTCGCGTGCTCATCGAAGTGGCCGACCTCGACGGGGACTCCGACCTGGTCAAGTTGTACGGCAAGCCGCTGCGCGCCATCGTCGACTGGGCGCGCGCGTACCTGACCCGGCCCCATCCGTCCCTCGGCAGGAAAGGCCCCGTCTGCCCCTACGCCCAGACCTCCCTCGACCGGGGCACCTTCTACCTGGCCGTCTGCCCCGGCGAGCCGACCGTGGAGGAGCTGTCGGGCCTGCTGGCCGGATACCGCTCCTGGTTCCAGCGGCTGGTGGCGCCCGCCGGCGTCTCGCCGCAGTTCCGTACGATCCTGGTGCTGGTGCCCGATCTGCCCCACGCCCGCGCGGCCGACCTGATCGACGCCGCGCAGCTCCAGCTCAAGCAGGAGTACGTGGAGGCCGGGCTGATGATCGGCGAGTTCTACCCTGGGCCGCCGCCCAAGGCGGGACTCTGGAACCCCGACTTCAGGCCGCTCGGCAGCCCGGTGCCGCTGCTGGCGATCCGGCACATGGTCGCCAGCGACTTCCCGTTCCTCAAGGATGATCCCAAGCAGACGGCCGCCTACCTGGAGCGCTTCGGCGACCGCCCGCCGGCGGCGCTGCGCGAGGCCATCGCCGCGATCCGGCCCGGCTGACACCACATCACGGGGGAAACCATGCTGCCTGTCTTAGCCGTCCTGCATGCCGAGGACGTCGCCCTGGAGTTCGTCTCCGTCCTGACCCGGCATCCGGACGACGACGTCCACGTGCTGGTCGGGGTGCCTTCCGCGGCGCTCGTCCTGCCCGGCGGACTGCCCTTGCGCGAGCGGCTCGCCCTGCTCGTGCCGTACGTCGAGCCCGGCCGCAACACCGCCGCCCCGCCCACACCCGAGCAGGTGGCCGGCGTCCTGGCCACCCTGCGCGCCCCGGTGGTGTGGACCCACTCGCCCGCCGACCACCGCATGCGGCGGGCCCGCCACGGATGGACCGTGGCGCGGAGCGCGGGCGCGGCGCTCTGCTCGGCGGGTGACAGCGCGCACCTGCAGATCCTCGCCGACCAGGCCGCCGCGCTCACCCCGGCCGAGGCGGCCGCGAAGATCGAGTTCGTGGTACGGCACGGTGCCGCGCTGCTGGCCAGCCGTGTGGCCGAGCGGCTGGTCACCACCGAGCGGGTGCCCTCGGTGGAGCGGTTCTTCCGGGTGGACGCCGGGCAGGCCGACCGGCTCTACGCGCTCACGGCCAGCCTCGGGGAGGACGCCGCGCTGGCCGACGACCCGTGGGAGTTTCGCGGCTCGCCGTACGAGATGGCCCGTCTGGACGCCACGGCGGCGTGGGTGGCGCGCTGGTGCGTGCCGGAGGACGGGCCGGTGGTCGAGGTCGGCGCCTGCCAGGGGGCGCTGACCGCGCGGCTGCTGGCCAAGGGGTACGCGGTGCGCGCGGCCGAGCCCAACCCGCTCTTCCGCGACCGCCTGGAACGCGAGCACGGGCTGGCGGCGCTGCCCGACAGCCTGGAGGACCTGGCCGCGCACCGTCGCTGGCCGGCCAAGGTCTACCTGCTCGGCGAGATGCTGTACTACGGGCAGGACCTCGACGTGCTGCACGACCTGCCCGCGGAGGTCCTGCTGATCTCCCTGGCCGAGGAGCGCATGGCCGACACGATCTGGCCATGGGTGCGTGAGCAGGACGTCTGGCGGGTGGCCGAACGCCGCGAACTGGCCCCGCCAACCCTCGAACAGGTCTGCGACGGCCTGGCCTACGTCCGCAAACGCGGCAGCCGGGGATTGGCACTGACCCGAAACGGAGCCAGGTAGTGAGCTTTCGCACGATTGTGCTCTCGCCACACTTCGACGACGCCGCGCTGTCGGTGTCGGGGCTGCTCAGCGCGCTGCCCCGCCCGGCGGTGTTCGTGACCGTGTTCGGCGGCGCGCCGCCGACCGGCCGCGCGCCGTCGGCGTGGGAGCGGTTGTGCGGGTTCACCTCGGCCGCGGAGGCCGCCCGCGAGCGCCGGGCCGAGGACGCCAGGGCGTGTGACCTGCTCGGCGTCGAGCAGCTCGTCCTGGACAACCCCGATCTGCCGACCAACGGCGTACGGCTGGCCGGCCTGGCCGAGTTTCTGCGCGCCCACGCGGGCGCGGCCACCCGGATCCTGGTCCCGATGGGCATCGGCAACGCCGACCACACCCAGGTGCGGGACCAGGCGCTCGACGCCCTGGCCGGGGCCGGGCTGCCCGCGCCGTGGATCTACGCCGACCTGCCGTACGCCTCGGTCGTGCCCGAGTGGGGCACCGAGGCGGCGGCGGGCGCGCTGGCCGAACATCCCCGGGCGGGCGCGCCGATCAGGGCGCTGTCCTGCGCCATCGCGCCGTGCCGCGCGCCGTCGCTGAAGGGCGAGGCGTGGGTGGCCAAGCGCAGGGCGGTTCTGGCCTATGCCTCGCAGCTGGCGCCGCTGGCCACCGATTTCGGGGAGGTGCTGGCGATGCCGGGGCCGCTCATGCACGAACTGGTATGGGCGGCTCGCTTCTGACCTCGGTAATGCCAAGGCCACAAGATACTTTCCACCGATCGTTCCCATGCGGATTTGGGCTTGAGGGGCTGCACGCCAAGAACGCGCCAACACTCCCTTTATCTCCTTATATGTGCCTTATGCGGTGTTAGCGTCGATTTGTCGGCATATAGGGGCTCCCGTCAGAGGGAGCTTGTTCATGAGGAGGGGAATCATGGCGAATGTCGGCTTCTCGACAGACTGGGATGGCTGGGGCCATGGCCACCGCCGTCGCCACAGGCGGAGGCGTAACCGTAGATGGCGCCGCTGGGGTGGCGGCTGCGGCTGCCGCAGGCGCTGGTGGGGAGGAGGGTGGTGGTGGTAATACACCCCGCCTGAAAACCCGGGAGCCGGCGGTTCATACCGCCGGCCCCCGGCTATGCCCGGCGGTTCACGTCGCCGGGCCTCGCTGTGTCCCGATGCTTCTGAGGGGGCGCCAGCGCAGCGGCAGGCCGGGGCCGCCCGCGACGAGCAGCCCCGCATGGGCCGTCAGGACGGTGCCCGGAACCTCCAGCCCGTGCTCCTCCCACGCGCCGCCGGGCAGCATGGTCAGCAGCAGGCCGCGCTCGTCCACCGCGAACAGGCGCCCGTTCATCCCGCCGAGGCTGACGGCGCCGCCCGAGGACCCGGCCGGCTCCCATCCGGAGGATCCGAACGGCTGGCGCCACAGCTCGCCGGCGGCGGTGGCCACGTAGAAGGTGCAGTCGGCTATGGCCAGGCCCACGGGGTTCTCCGGGGCCGGGGCCAGGTCGTGCCAGGCCGTACCGGTGCCGTCGAACTGGAGGAGGCGGCCCTCGGCGGAGACGCCGTAGAGGGCGACGCCGCGGCCGCCGGCGGCCTCCCTGGGCACCGCCAGGCCGCGGAGGTCGGCGGTGGCCGCGGTGCCGGCCCAGGGCAGGTTCTGGCCGCACAGCTCGCGTCTCATGAGCGTGCCGCCGGGTCCCGCCGCGTACAGGGTGCGGCCGAGCACGGCCATCGCCCGCAGGTCGGCGCTCGGGCCGATGACCTCCCACCGCTCGCTCTCCTCGGCGGAGAAGCGGTCGATGACGTTTCTGGTGATGCGCTCCACGACCGGGTCGTGCAGCGTGTTGCCCCAGTTGACGGTGGCCGCGGTGAAGACCTGGCCGAGGCCGCTGGAGAAGACGCCCATGGTGGCCATGCCGCCCTGCCCGTAGGAGGCCCAGTGGCGCAGGTCGGCGGTGGCCAGCACGACGAACGAGGCCGGCGTGCCGTCCCGGGAGGTCGCCCGCGGCACCCCGCCCACCTCCTCGAACTCGGCCGCGTCGGTCTCGTAGCCCAGGCAGCCCTGCCCGAACTCGTCCCCGTCGGTCAGCCCGGTCCCCTCGAAGACCCAGTGCGCGGCGAAGCGCGCCGTGTAGGACTCCTCCAGCATGCGCGGCATGTACGGTCCCCACGTCCCCGCCCCGGCGCGGAAGCTGACGCCGGTCAGGGAGTTCTCCGGACGGCCCGCGGCCGACCACTCCACCGTGGCCAGGCGCGGATCGGCGACCGGGTCGGCGATGGCGTCGCGGTGACAGACCATGGTCCGCCCGCCGTCCTCCAGCCGGATCTGCCACCACGCGGTGTTGCCGGCGAAGAAGGCGACGTTGCCGCCCAGGCGGACGAACTCCTCGACGGCGTCGCGCATGCCCGCGCTCCAGTACTCGTCGTGGCCGTTCACCACGAGCACGCGGTGGCGGGTCAGCAGGTCGAGCCCGTCGTGCAGGTCCAGGTTGGAGCAGAACGCCACGTCGTAGCCGGCCGGGCGCAGCCAGCGCAGCATGCCGTGCTCCCAGCGCTCGGGGGAGGGGCCGACGCCGGGACGGTCGAAGCTGACCCTGGCGGCCCGCTGCGGGGACTCGGTCCAGTAGACGCCCTCGCCGGGCACGCCGGCCCTGTTGTACGCCTGCCAGGTGGTGAACGGCAGGCTGACCAGGATCGGGGAGGTGGGCACCGCTTGCCGTACGACGAAGTAGACCTCGTTGTCGGGGCAGGGACGCCCGCCCGGCAGGCTCTGCGGCCAGGGGATCTCAGGGCCGAACCGGGCCCGGTAGAGGGAGCTGGGCCAGTCCGCGCCGATCTCCAGCTTCCAGTCGCGCGTGGCCGTACCGGAGAAGACGACGCGCTCGTCGGCGGCGTCGGCGACCTCGACGGCGGCGGGCGCGGAGAGTGTGAACCGCAGCGAGGACCCCTGCTCGCAGGAGGTGGCGGCGGCGTAGGCGCTGACGGTCATCGGCGGGCCGTCTCGACGAGGAGAGACTCCAGGTCCAGCAGGTAGCGCTCCATGGCGGGGCGCGGCAGGTAGCGGGTGTCGGCGGTTAGCGAGACGCCCTCGCCGGTCACGTGCACGCAGAACCTGCAGTTGAGCATGTCCTGGCTCATCGGCCACTCCAGCGCGCTGTGCTCCAGCGCCTTGTCGAGTTCGGCGGCCGAGCAGGGCGCGGGGCCCGGGTCGGCCAGGCGCATGTCGTTGAAGCAGCAGTTGGGGTGGACGGGCTCGCCCCTGCGCTCGCTCTCGGTGGCGACCACGCGCGCCCGGTCGGCTGGGTCGTGGTAGGCGGAGCGGTAGGCGCGCATCGCGGCGGGTCCCGCGGCGCGCAGCACGTCGGTGAAGTCGCCGCTCACGTCCAGGGTGAACAGGCCCTCCTGGGAGAGCGTGCTGACGATGCCGAGGCTGTCGCGGCGGAAGCGGTTGGCCACGATGGGCAGCATCGCGCAGGTGTCGTGGCCGGAGTGCCGGCCGGCGAGCTGGGCGGTGGCGGCCAGCAGGACGGTCGAGGTGGAGGTGTGCCGGGCGTACGCGATCGCGCGGACGGCCAGGCCCAGCGCGGGGGAGTGGAGCATCGCCCGCCAGATGGGCGGCGTGCTCCCGCCGCCGCCCGGTTCGGCGAACATCGTGGCGGGCGCGCGGTGGTGTTCCTCCGCCCAGTGCGCGGCGGCCGCCCCGGCGACCCGGCGGCCCTCCGCGCCGCCCTGCCAGCGGGCCAGTTCGAGCGGCTGCGGGGCGCGGGGACCGGCCACGCGGCCGCGCAGGATCAGCGCGCGCAGGTCGCGCACGGCGATCTCGGCGCCGAGCCCGTCGGCGGCGAGGTGACAGAAGACCAGCACCGCGTGGGTGACGGCGTCGCCGTCGGCCACGAGCGCGACGCGCAGCGGCCACTCGGCGGAGTAGTCGAACCGGGTCGCGGCCAGTTCGTCCAGCACTTTGCCGGGGTCGCCCTCGGCGATCTCGACGGGCAGGCCGCCCTTGGCGAAGAGCCGTTGCTCGGCCCGGTCGCCGAGGCGGGTACGCAGGGCGCCGTGCCGTTCCACCAGAGCGCCCAGCGCGCGCGTGACCTCGGCGGCCGAGCGCCGGCCCGGCACCTTGAGCACCCGGCCGAAGTTGAAGTAGTGGTCGTCGGGGGCGGTGCGCTGGATCGCCTCCCAGATCGCACGCTGCCCCCAGGTCAGCGGCGCCGTGCCCGAGTCGCGCGCGGCGAAGTCGGCGCTCATCGCGCGGCCAGCCGCCCGGCCAGCGCGTCGAGGTCGTCGAGTAACGCGACGCCCTCGTCGGTGAGGTCAATCTCGACGCCGAACTCCGACTCGATCGCGTCGATCAGGCGTAACTGCGCGATGGAGGTGAGTCCGAGCGCGCTGAGCGGTACTCCCGCCGTCAGCGCCTCCCGGGCGCTGATCTCGCCGTCTGATGACTCCGCGACGAGTTCGGCGAGCCTTTCCTTGATCATCACTTGCCCGGCCTCCCGGATGGAGAGAGCACCTTACTGGAAAGATTCTTTACTGTTGAGTGTTCCATGGATCTTCCGAAGACCGCAAGGCCAGCAGCGCAAGGGTTCGGGGCTTGTCTCCGTCGCGGCAGCGTGCGAGACTTGCGCTCGTTGAAATAAAAGGAAAGTTTCCTAATAGAAAGACGTCCGAGCCTGGGGGCGATCGTGAGCGTGACGCTTCCATCCCTTCTCCGCGCGCGAGCCGCCGCGGACCCCGGTCGCGTGGCGATGACCGTCCACGGCACGGGCTCGCTGACCTTCGGTGAGTGGGAGACCAGGTCGACCGACCTGGCCGCCGCGCTGGTCGAACGGGGAGTCCGCGAGGGTGACCGGGTGGGGCTGGTCTATGGAAATGGCGACTGGCTCGACTATGCCGTCGCCTTCTTCGGGGCGGTGAAGGCGGGCGGCGTGGCCGTACCGCTGTCCGACCGGCTCGCGCGGGCCGACATCGACGCGATGCTCGCCCACTGCGGCGCGAGCGCGGTCTTACGCCCGGGTGAGGTCCCGCACGTCCTGGCCGCCGCGGCCGCGCCGGCGCTGCCCGCGCCCGGGTCCCTCGCCCAGATCCTCTACACCTCCGGAACCACGGGACGCCCCAAGGGCGTCTCCGCCACCCACGCCAACCTCGCCCACGGCTGCGGCGGCCGGCGCCGCCCCTTCGCCCACAGCAAGCACCTGGCCCACGCCTTCCCGATCGGTACCAACGCCGGTCAGTGGATGCTGGTCAACGCGGTGGACGCGCACCCCCAGACGGTGACGCTGCCCCGCTTCACACCCGGCCGCTTCGCCCAGCTCATCCAGCACTACGAGGCCGGCACGGTCTTCCTGGTCCCCGCCATGGCCATCGAGATGCTCGCCGCCCGCGTGCACGAGCGCCACGACCTGTCGAGCGTGCTGCTGCTCGGCTCGGCCGCCGCCCCGCTGCCCGCCAAGATCGCCGTGGGGCTCGGCGACGCCTTCCCCAACGCCACGATCACCAACTACTACACCTCGACCGAGGCCGCCCCCGCCCAGACCGTCATGATCTTCGACCCCGACCGGCCGTCCAGCGTGGGCCGACCGGCCTCGGGCGGCTCCGTGAAGATCGCCACCGCGCAGGGCGAACCCCTGACGACCGGCACCACGGGCGAGGTCTGGATGCGCTCGCCCGCCGCGGTCCGCGCCTACTACGGCGACGCCGCGGCCACCGGCGAGGTCTTCCGCGCCGGCTGGGTCCGCATGGGCGACCTCGGCTACCTCGACGACGACGGCTACCTCTACCTGGTCGACCGCGAGAGCGACGTCATCAAGTCCGGCGCCTACAAGGTCTCCACCATCCACGTCGAGGACGCCGTCTACCAGCACCCCGACGTCACCGAGGCCGCCGCCTTCGACGTGGCGCACCCGACGCTCGGCAAGGCCGTCGCGGTCGCCGTCGTCGGCCCGGTCACCCACGAGGAGCTGCGGATCTTCCTCAAGGAGCGCCTGGCTCCCCACGAACTGCCCGTCCGCCTCATCTCCCTCGACGCTCTGCCGCGCAACCACAACGGCAAAGTGGACAAACACGCACTTCGAGAGGTTGTTAGATGACCGAAGCGACCTTCACCCAGCACGGCATGTGGATCATGGAAACCATGGGCGCCGGGTCGGCTTACCACATGCCATTGACCGTCCGCTTCGCCACACCACCCGACCGCGAGCGCCTGGCCGCCGCCGTGACCAGGCTCGTGGAACGGCACCCGCTGCTGGCCTGCGCCGTCGAGGAGCGCTCCGGCGTGCCCCACCTGATCCCCGCGGCCCTGCGGCCCGCGCTCGACGCGCAGCCCGCCGACGGGCCCTTCGACCTGGAGAAGGGGCCGCTGATCCGCTTCACGCTGGCCGGTGACCGCCTCCTGGTCCTCGCCCACCACCTGGTCTTCGACGGCCAGTCCAAGGACGTGCTGGTCGCCGACCTCGCCGCGTTCTACGAGGGCCGCGAGCCCGGCCCCTTGCAGGCTCTCGACGTCGCCGGCGCCCAGCGCGAGCGCGTGGCGGCCCAACTGGAGGACGCCAAGGCGTTCTGGTCGGCGCGCTGGCGCGAGCCGGGCGACGTGGCGGTGCCCGGCGGCCGGCTGCGCTCGCGCCGCGCGAGCGAGGGCGGCGTGCTGGAGTTCACGCTGGAACCGCCCGAGCTGCCCGGCCTGACCAGGTTCGAGGTCGTCCTGGCCGCCCTGCACACGCTGCTGCGCTCCTATGGCAACGAGCACGTCGTGACCGCGGTCGACCTGTCCACCCGCACACCTTCCGAGACCGGACGGATCGGGGCGTTCGTCAACGAGGTGCCGGTCTTCGGCGAACCGTCTCCCGACGTGTCGTTCGGGGAGTTCGCCGCCGGGCTGCGGGCCGAGCTGCGTCTCGTGTACGGCTTCCGCGAGGTGCCCGTGGCGCGTGCCGTACCGGGAATCAGGCCACACGCGGCGCTGGCCCCCGTCAGCGTCAGCTACCGCAGGGCCGGACCCGAGATCCCCGGCTGGCAGGTCGAGTGGCTGGCCTTCAACCAGGCCGTACGCGGCGCCCTGCAACTCCAGCTCCTCGACGGCCCCGGGGGCCTGACCGCCAGCCTGCGCCACGACCCGCAGGAACTGCCCGACCCCGGCCGCGTCGCCGCCGACCTCCAGGCGCTCCTGGCCCGCGTCGAGCCCGGCCGCCCCCTGAAGGAACTGACCCCCTTCCACGACCTGGCCGCCGCCGCGCCCGAGGAGTCCAGGCAGACCGCCGCCGAGGCCACGCCCGGCGACCCGCTGCTCGCGGAGATCACCGCGATCTGGGAGGAGGTGCTCAAGTTCTCGCCGGTGGAGCCGCACGACGACATCTTCGACCTCGGCGGGCACTCGCTGACCATCACCCAGATCATCGCCCGCGTCCGCAAGCGCCTCGGCGTCGAGATCGAGCTGGACGACTTCTTCGACAACCCGACCATCGCCGGGCTCGTCGAGGTGATGCGCCGATGACCACCACGCTCGACCGGGCGCTGGTGCCGAAGCTCGACGACGCGGACCTCTCGCTCATGCTGGAGATCAGGGCGTTCGAGCTGAAGCTGCTCGACCTGTTCTCCCAGGGCCTGCTCAACGGCACCACGCACACCTGCCTCGGCCAGGAGTACGTGCCCGTGGCCCTGCGCCCGCTGCTCACCCCCGGCGACCACGTCTTCAGCAACCACCGCGGCCACGGCCACTACCTCGCCCGCTTCGGCGACCTCGAAGGGCTGCTGGCCGAGATCATGGGCCGCGAGGGCGCGGTCTGCGCGGGCGTCGGCGGCAGCCAGCACATCCGCCGCGACGGCTACCTGTCCACGGGCGTGCAGGGCGAGAGCCTGCCCGTCGCCGCCGGCGTCGCCCTGCACCTCGCGCGGGCGGGCTCCGGCGCGCTCGCGCTCGTCTACATCGGCGACGGCACCTTCGGCGAGGGCGCCGTCTACGAGGCGCTCAACATCATCGCGCTCTGGCGGCTGCCCGTCCTCGTCGTGGTCGAGAACAACGGCATCGCCCAGTCCACCCCGATCGCCACGCACCTGGCCGGCACGATCGCCGGCCGGGCCGCCGCCTTCGGCATCGGCCACCACCTGGTGGAGGGCTTCGACCTGCCGGCCATCCGCACCGCGCTCGAACCGCTGATCGCGCGGGTACGGCAGGGCACCCCGCTGATCGCCGAGTTCGCCACCCACCGGATCGGCCCGCACAGCAAGGGCGACGACACCCGCCCGCCCGAGGTCATGAGCGAACTGCGCGACTGGCGCGACCTCTACGCCGCCGCCCACCCCGAACAGGCAGAACGCCTCGGCCAGGCCGCCCGCGCCCGCGTCGAGGCCGTCGCCGCCGACGTCGTCGCCCGCCCGCCGTCCCGATGGGCGCGCCCATGAGAGTCGCAGAGAACCTCAACACCGCCCTCCACACCCTCATGGACACCCGCCAGGACCTGTACCTGCTCGGCGAGGACGTCCTCGACCCCTACGGCGGCGCCTTCAAGGTCACCCGCGGCCTGTCCACCCGCCACCCCGGCCGCGTGCTGACCACCCCGATCAGCGAGAGCGCGATCACCGGCGTCGCCGCCGGCCTGGCCCTGTGCGGCGACAGCGCCATCGTGGAGGTCATGTTCGGCGACTTCGCCGCACTCGCCTTCGACCAGCTGCTCAACTTCGCCTCGAAATCCGTCTCCATGTACGGCTCCCGCGTACCCATGCGCATGATCGTGCGCTGCCCCGTCGGCGGCGGCAGAGGCTACGGCCCCACCCACAGCCAGAGCCTGCAGAAGCACTTCGTCGGCATCCCCGGCCTCGCCCTGTACGAGATGTCACATCTGCACGACAACCTCGCCGTCTTCGAAGAGATGCTGGCCCGCGAGGAGCCGTGCGTCCTGTTCGAGGACAAGGTCCTCTACACCCGCCCCATGCACACCGTGCGGCCCCCCTTCACCGTCGAGAACACCGGTGGCGTCGCCCGCGTCTCCCTCGACACCCGGCCCGACTGCGTGATCGTCGCACCCGGCGGAATGGCCCACCGGGTGCTGGCCGCCATGTACACGCTGCTGATGGAAGAGGAGATCTCCTGCACCCTGCTGGTCCCCTCGCGCCTCTACCCGTTCGACGTCGACGTGCCCGCCGCGCCGCACATCTTCGTCGTCGAGGAGAGCACCGCGGGCGGCACCTGGGGGGCCGAGGTCGCCCACGCCGTCCACCGGCGGCACTGGGACCGGCTGGCCGGCCCGGTGACGCTCGTCCACTCCGCGGACTCCGTCATCCCCACCGCCGCCCACCTGGAGCGCGAAGTGGTCGTGGACGAGACCGTGATCCACCGCGTCATCAGAGAGGTCATCCGTGGCTGAGCTACGCGTGCCCAAGCTGAACAACAACGACACCGAGTACATGATCGTCGAGTGGCTGGTTCCCGACGGGGCCGAGGTGCACGAGGACGACGCGGTCGTGCTGGTGGAGACCTCCAAGGCGGCCGAGGAACTACCGGCCGACACCACCGGCGTCCTGCGCCACGCGATGAAGGCCGGCGCCTGGTGCCACCCCGACGAGGTAATAGCCACCATCGGCCCCGACCCGTCCGACACCCCGCACCCCACGCCCCCTGCGGCTGCCGCATGGGTTTCCGGGCCTGCGGCGTCGGACGCCGGCCCCACCGCGTCGGGCGTCGGGCCCTCGGCGTCGGTCTCAGAGGCGGCCGCGGTGGTTTCCGGGTCTGCGGCGTCGGCCGCCGGGCCTTCCGCGTCGGACGGCGGCCCCTCCGCGTCCGCCGTCGGGCCTTCCGCGTCGCACGTCGGGCCTTCCGCGTCGGGCGTCGGGTCCTCCGCGTCCGCCGCCGGGCTTTCCCCGTCCGCCGTGCCTTCCGCGGGCGCTGCGCCTTCCGCGGGCGCTGGGCCGTTGGTGACCGCGCCCGCCCAGGCCCTCATCGACCAGCACGGCATCACGCCCGAGCAGGTCGCGAGCCTGGGCGTGCATCTGGTACGGCGGGCCGACGTGGAACGCCTGCTGACCCAGGCCGACCGGCGCGAACTGCCCCGCGTGCAGCGTGCCGTCGCCAGGGCCGTGGAGCTGTCCCACCAGACCATCCCGGCCGCCTACGTCGCGGTGCGCATGAACCTGACGCCCGCGCTGGAGCGAGCCCGCGCTCTGACCAAGGAGGTCCGGCGGCCCGTCGGCGTGGCCGAGGTCTTCGTCCAGGCGGTCGCGGGGCTGCACGGGGAGTTCCCGCTGTTCTTCGCCAGGCTTGATGGCCACCATGCGGTTCTGTCCGCCACGCCGGACATCGGGGTGACGGTGGACCTGGGGGAGGGCCTGTACGTCCCGGTGGTGCACGACGCGGCCGGCCGTACCCTCAAGGACATCGCGGGCACGCTCATGAAGCACCGGCTGGCCGCCACGACCGGCGACTTCAAGGAGTCCGACCTCACCGGCGCCAACTTCGTCGTGACCCTGCACACCGAGGGGGAGGTCGAGATGGCGATCCCGTTCGTCTTCCCCGGCACGGCCGGCGCGCTGGCCGTGACCTCACCGGCCGACGGGTCTCCGACGCTGATCGGGCTGGCCTACGACCACCGGCTGATCAACGGCCGGGACGCCTCGTTGTTCCTCGCCGCGTTACGGACGGCCGTGACCGGCTGGACGGGCGGGACGCTCGCTTAGCGGGCCAAGATCCCCGGGCCCAGGGGTTCGGGCCCGGAGGGCAGGCGTTCAGGCGGTGCGTATGAAACCGCCGCCTGAACGCCGACCCTCAGCACAACCCCAACCCTCACCCTGAAGCCCCCCGCAGGCCGTCAGCCTGCTGGCTGTCATGCCACATGCCGCCAACCCCGCAGGCCGCCAACCCCTCATGTCGCCACCCCACGTGGAGGTCACTCCAGGGGGTTTGTCGGCCAGTCGGCGCCCCGCCATCCCGTGGGCTGTCATGCCACAGGCCGCCAACCCCTCAGGTCGCCACGCCACGGGGTCACCACAGGGGGTTGTCGTCCCGCCAGCGCACCGCCATCCCACGGGTTGTCATCCCTCAGGCCGTCATCCCTCAGGCCGTCATGCCATGGGTTGTCATCCCACCCGCGGTCAACCCAGGGGCGGTCAGACCGTGGGCTGTCATGCCGGGGTCTGGGTTTCAGGCGGTGAGGAGTTCGACGGCGGCCATCGCGTTGGCCCTGGCCGCGCCGTAAGTGGCGATGTAGGCCGCGCTGTCGGGTTGCCACACGGGCAGGCCCATCTCGATCACCGTGGTGTCGGGCCGGGCCGTGACGAGCATGGTCACCAGGCGCCGGCTGGCCGTGTGCCGGTGAGCGTCCTTGACGACGACGATGAGCGAGCGGCCCCTGGCGCGTTCCAAGATCCCCAGTGGGTCCGCGTCGTCGGGCTTCAGCCTGACCGTCTCCGCCTCGGGCAGTTCCAGGCCCCAGGGCACGTCGCCGACGGCGATCGTGGGCGGCGTGTCGAGTTCGACCACGAGGGGGTTGGTGAGCGGGTTGGTGGCGCCGGTCAGGCGGACCGCGCGGCGCGCGGCGGCCAGGCCGATCACGTTCAGCTCGGCTGTGGGGGCGGTGCCGGAGCCGAACCACTCGCGCAGCGCGGCCACCCGGGCCGCCGCCTCCTCCAGCCGCTCGACCGGCACGGTGGCGGCGATCTCGGCGATGACGCGCTGGACGTCGTCGTAGCCGGGGATGGGGCCCAGGCAGAGCATGTCCGCCCCGGCGGCCAGCGAGCGCGCCGCGCCCCCTGCCAGGCCCACGCTCTTGGTGATCGCGTGCATGTCGAGGGCGTCGGAGACGACGACGCCGTCGTACCCGAGCTCCTGACGGAGCAGCACGCTCAGCGCGGCGGCGGACAGGGTGGCGGGGGTGTCGCCCGTGAGGGCGGGCACCGCGACGTGCGCGGTCATGATGGACTTGGCGCCCGCCTGGATGGCCGCCTGGAAGGGCGCGAGCTCGCGTTCGTACAGGACGTCCATGGTGACGTCCACGATGGGGATGGCCAGGTGCGAGTCCATGCGGGTCGCGCCGTGGCCGGGGAAGTGCTTGACGCAGGCGGCCACGTTCACCGACTGCAGGCCGCGTACGGCGGCCACGGTGTGGCGGGACACCAGCGCGGTGTCGCTGCCGAACGAGCGGGTGCCGATGACGGGGTTGTCGTCGGCGGTGTTGACGTCGGCGTCGGGGGCCATGTCCAGGTTGATCCCGCACGCGGCGAGTTCCGAGCCGATCGCCCGGTAGACCCGGTGCGTCAGCTCGACGTCGTCCACCGCGCCCAGAGCGGCGTTGCCCGGGTAAGGGCTGCCGACGTGGTAGGCGAGACGGGTGACGTCGCCGCCCTCCTCGTCCAGCGAGATGACGGGCTCCCCGGCCGCCCGCAGGCTGCCGGTCAGCTCCGCCACCTGGGCGGGGTTGCCGACGTTGAAACCGAAGAGCGTGACGCCGCCGAGGCCTTGCTCCAGTTCCCTCAGCACCCAGTCGGGCGCAGTGGTGCCCTGGAAGGCGACGAGCAGTGTGCCGGCCGCCAGGCGGCGCAGCCCCCGATCACTCTGACTCATATCTCCTCATCACGGAGGTTGGTGAGCTCGCGCCGCGGCCTGTACGGCGGGCGGCGCGAGCCGCTTGCGGGGTGCTAGCCCTTGACGGCCCCGGCCACCAGACCGGAGACCATACGGCGTTGCACCAGCAGGAAGAAGATCAGGACCGGGATCGTCATCAGTGTCGACGCGGCCATGATGCCGCCCCAGTCCGTCGAGCGCTGCCCGACGAAGAACGACAGCGCCCTGGGCATCGTGAACTTGCTGGAGTCCTCGATGAGCGTGAGCGCGAAGACGAACTCGTTCCAGGCCGTGATGAACGAGAAGATGCTCGTGGCCACCAGGCCCGGTGCGACCAGCGGGAACAGGACCCGCCAGAAGGTGGTGAAACGGCTGGCGCCGTCGATCCAGGAGGCCTCTTCCAGCTCCTTCGGGACGGCGGCCACGAAGGTGCGCAGCATCCACACGGAGAACGGCAGTGTCAGGCCGACGTTGATGACGATCAGGCCGAGCAACTCGTTGTAGAGGCCCATCTGGCGCACGTTCAGGAACAGCGGGATGAGCAGCGCCTCGGACGGCACCATCTGCACGATCAGCAGCAGGATGAGGAAGCTCGTCCGGAAGCGGAACCGGAAGCGCGCGACCGCGGTGGCGGCCAGCAGCGCGAACACGGCCCCGATGATGATCGTGCTCACCGACACGATCACGCTGTTCATCATGTAGGTCCAGATGGAGTTGCCGTTGATGCCCTTGGTGAAGGCACGCTCGACGTGCTCGAGCGTCGGCGGCATCGGGAACGGGATGAACGTCGTGCTGTTGAGCTGGTCGTTGGGCTTGAAGGCAGCCGTGATCATCCAGTAGACCGGGAAGATCGCGAAGAGGAAGACGGTGATGCCGGCCGTGTTGAGGCCGATCTTGCCGAGCCTCTTGCGGGTCACGGGATTCATCGGACGTCCTCCGTCTTCACGATCTGCCGTACGTACACGAACGTGATCAGCAGCAGGATCACGGTCAGCACGACGGCGATGGCCGAGCCCAGGCCCATGTCGGGCGGCGGGCTGAAGGCCTCGATGTAGCTCCACACCGAGAAGTTGAAGGCCTCACGGGGCATGTTGGTGCCGCCGGCCAGGATGAACAACTGGGTGAAGACCTTGAAGTCCCAGATGATGGAGAGCACGACCAGGACCGAGAAGACCGGCCGCAGCAGCGGGAAGGTGATCTTCCTGAAGGTCTGGAAGGCGGTGGAGCCGTCCACCCGGGCGGCCTCGTACAGCTCGCTCGGGATGCTCTTCAGACCGGCCAGGATCGAGACCCCGATGAAGGGGAACGACGCCCACACCACGGTGACGACCAGCACGAAGTAGATGTCGAGCGGGTCGTTCAGCCACGGCACGCCCGCCCACTCCGCGCGGCCGAACAGCAGTTGCGAGAACCAGTCGGGCAGCAGGTTGAGGAACCAGTTGATCACGCCCGCGTCGGCGTCGAAGAGCCACTTCCAGACCACGGCGGCCGAGGTCGGCGGAACCGCCCAGGCGGCCATGGTGCCGACGATGACGGTGGTCGACATCTTCGGGCCGAGCTTGTGCAGGAGCAGCCCGACGAGGGTGCCGAGGACCAACGTCAGCGCCACGGTGACGACCGCGAAGATCACTGTGTTGCGGACGGACACGCCGAAAAGGTCGGACTGCAACGCCGCGGTGTAGTTGTCGGCGCCGACGAACTCCGCGGGCAGCGGGTTCCTCGGCCGGATCTGCCGCAGCCCGACCTTGTGGAAGGACATGTCGACCATCTGGTACAGCGGATAGAGCAACAGCACCGCGATGACCAATAGGCCGGGCAGGAGCAGGGCGTACGGGACAAACCGCGGAGGCAGTCCGCTGGGCCGGCGCGGCGGCTTGGCCCGCCGCGCCGAGGCGGAGGCGCGGTGGCCCCCGCCTCGGGCGATGGTTGACGTATCACTCATCGTTACTGCTGGTTGAGGATGGACTCGAGCTCGGTGTTGGCGGCGGCCAGAGCCTCGTCGACGGTCGCCTCGCCCTTGATCACCTTGCGCGCCGCGTTCTGCAGCACGGCCTTGGTGTCGTTGGCCTCAGCCCAGTTGGGGCTGGCCGGGAAGCCCTTGGCGACCGCGAAGGTGTCGGTGAACGCCTTCTGCATCGGGTCCTCGCCGAGCTTGGCCAGGGCCTCGGGGTAGAGCGGGAGCAGGCCCTCGGAGGTGGCGTAGGTGGTGCCGAACTCCTTGCCGGCGGCGAGCTTGATGTACTCGGCCGCGAGCTCGGGGTTCTTGGTGTCCTTCCAGATGGCGATGTCGTTGCCGCCCTGGAAGGCGGGGGCCGGTCCGCTGCCGTCCTTGTTGGGGAGCGAGAAGAAGGCCATCTTCGACTCGTCGATCTTGCCCTTGCTCTGTTCCTTGACGGTCGTGATGTCCCAGCCGCCAGTCACGAACATGCCGACCTTGTTGGCGGCGAAGCGCTGGCCGATCTCGATCGAGTTCAGGTTGAGCCGGGACTTGCCGGACACGCCTTCCTTGGCGACCAGGTCCGTGTAGAACTGGAAGCCTTCCTTGAAGCCGGGCTCGGTCAGCTTGCCGACCCACTTGCCGCCCTCGGAGGCGGCGAAGTCGCCACCTGCCGACCACACGAACGGGGAGAGGGACATGTTGGCGTCGGAGCCGCCGTTGAAGGCGAAGCCGTCGACGTCCTTGCCCTTCTTCTCCTGGATCGTCTTGGCGGCCGCGACGATGTCGGCCCAGGTCTTGGGCGTCTCGATCTTGAGCTCGTCGAACCAGTCCTTGCGGTAGAGCACGGCACGGGTGCCGCCGCCCCACGGCACGCCGTAGATCTTCCCGTCGATCGTCTCGTAGCTCCACAGGTTCTGCGGGATCGACTGGAAGTCGGGGGTCGACTTGGCGATGTCGGTGATGTCCTGCAGCGCGTCCTGCTTGACCCAGGCGGCGACCTGGTCGTTGCCGAACTCGGTCACGTCCGGGCCCTCACCGGCGGCCAGAGCGGTGGTCCACTTCTTCTGGGCGTCGGGCCACGGCACGAACTCGACCTTGACGTCAGCGCCGGTGAGCTCCTTGAACTTGGTGTTGATGTCGTTCATGAGCTTCGTCGAGACGTCCTTCGGCGTGCCCAGACGCCACATCGTGAGCGTCTGACCCGCGAACTTCTGGCCCGGTGCGGCGCTCGACGCGCCTTCGGACGGTGCCGCGGAGGTCTTCGGCGCCTCGGAGCCTCCACAGGCGGCCACGCCAAGAGCCAGAGCGGCTGTGGTGACCGTAGTGGCTGTGATCTTCGCGATCCTCACAGGGTTCTCCCTTCCATGGTGCTGGCCTACGGTCGGCACCAGGCTGGCTGATCGTCAGTCCGAACGATTGCTGCTAAACTAACAAGAAACTTTATTAAAAGAAACAGACCGTTAGCCGATCGTGACGAGAGGGGGCGCATTCATGAGCCGAAGCCCGGGAACCCCGCGGCTGCTGCGCCGGCTGAACGACAGATCGGCACTCGAACTGCTCCTTTACCAAGGACCGTTGACCCGCGCCGAGCTGGGGGAACAGACGGGGCTTTCCAAGGTAACCGCAGGTCAGCTACTCGCCCGACTGGAAGATCGTGGACTCGTGGAGGTGGTCGGCGAGCGCGCCGGCGGCAGAGGTCCGCACGCCGCCCTGTACGCCGTGGTTCCGTCGAGCGCCTACGTCGCTGGATTGGAAGTCCTGCCCGACAGCCTGACCGTCGGTGTGGCCGACATCACAGGTAAAATCGTGGTCGAGGTGACGGTCAATCCGCGGGGCACCAAGGATCCGGTCAAAGCGGTGCACTCTGCCGTACAACGGGCGTGCGCTTCGGCCAACATCAGCCAGTCGCAGCTGCGCTCGTTCGTCATCGGCACCCGCGGCGTCGTCGACCCCCGCTCCGGCGATGTGCGCTTCTCCCACGACCTGCCCGACTGGCACGTCGGCGTGCTGGCCAGCCTGCGCCACACCCTCGGCGCCTCGGTGACGATAGAGAACGACGTCAACCTCGTCGCGCTGGCCGAGCACCGTTACGGCGCCGCCGCCGGGCACGATGACTTCGCGGTCATCTGGGCGGGTATCGGCCAGGGCCTCGGCGTCATGCTCGGGGGCCGGCTGCACCGCGGCCTCACCGGCGGCGCGGGCGAGATCGGCTGGCTGCCCGTCCCCGGCGAACCGCTGCCCACCGACGTCCGCCACCCGCAGTCCGGCTCGTTCCAGCGGCTCGTCGGCCACGAGGCGCTCGAAGGCCTGGCCAAGCACCACAACGTGAGCGGCCTGTCCGTCGCCGACCAGGTCCGCAACGGCGGCGACCGCTACCTCGACGAGGTGGCCGCCCGGCTGGCGGTCGGCTGTGCCGCCATCGCGGTCGTGCTCGACCCGGGGCTGATCGTGCTCAGCGGCGACATCGGCCGCGCGGGCGGGGCCCGCCTGGCGGCCAAGGTGGAGCGGGCCGTGGCCCGCGTCTGCCCCTCGCCCTCCCGGGTCGTGACCACCGGCGTGGCCGGAAATCCGGTACTGCGCGGCGCGCTCGTGGCCGCGTTGGAGCAGGCCCGTGAACAGGTCTTCTCTGACACTGTGTGAGAATTTATGCCCATGGCGGCTGACATCGTGCTGATTTCGGACCCTCGGGTGGCGGCGATTCCGGTTCGGGAGAGTGGGGAGCCACTCGCCGACGTACGCGGGCGGCTGCGCGTGGACGACCGGCTGGCCGACGCGATCGGCGCTTACGCGCACCTGCGCTCCGGGCTGCTGGCCCGGCTGGAGAAGGCCGAGAACCTCCTGCCCTCCGGCTACCACCTGCTGATCGTCGAGGGCTATCGCCCGATCCCCACGCAGCGGCACTACTTCGAGGAGTACCGCGACCAGCTCCAGGCCTCCTTCCCGGAGATGACGCCCGCGGAGGCGCACGTCGCGGCCAGCCGCTACGTCTCGCCGGTCGAGGTCGCGCCGCACACCGCCGGCGCCGCCGTCGACCTGACGCTGTGCTCGCCCGAAGGCGTCGAGTACGACATGGGCACCGCCGTCAACGACAACCCCGAGCAGAGCGACGGCGCCTGCTACACCGGCGCCGCCAACATCGGTCCCGAGGCTCGCGAGCACCGCGCCATCCTGGGCAAGGCCCTCGAAGAGGCCGGCCTCATCAACTACCCGACCGAGTGGTGGCACTGGTCCTACGGCGACCGCTACTGGGCCTTCACCACCGGCGCCTCCTTCGCCCTCTACGGGTCTACGCCTTTCTGAGGTTCCCCAGCAGCACGTCGAGGTCGGCGGCGTAGGCGGCCAGCCGCTCCGGTGGCATCCCCGCGAACAGCGCGGCCGCCGCGGCCGCGCGCCCCTCCTCCATGGCGCGCACCGCCGCCGTGCCCCGCCCGGTCAGCGTGACGAGCGTGGCCCGCCGGTCGTCGGGGTGCGGCTCGCGGGTCACGAATCCGGTGGCCGCCAGGCCGTCCACCAGGCCGGTGATGTTGCGCGCGCTCACCGCCAGCGTGCCGGCCAGTTCCCGCTGCTGCTGCGGTCCGCGCCGGCCGAGCTCGCGCAGCAACTGCGCGCGGGACGGCGTCAGGCCGTCGGCCGCGAGCCTGCGCTCCATCTCCTCGCCGAGCAGTCCGGCCAGCTCAAGCGTCCGCTCGAATACCTCAATGGTCATGTAGTGATGCACCTTCACTATATGCTAGCTTCACGATATGCGGAATCTACCATTTGAGCGCCCCGCCCCGTTCGGCCCGACGCCGGTCCACGACGAGCTGCGCCGTACCGGACCCATCGCCAGAGTCGTGACCGCGGACGGTCAGCCCGCGTGGGTGATCGTCGGGGCGGCGCTGGCCCGCCAGGTGCTGTCCGACGCGCGCTTCACGATGGCCCCGCCCGGCACGCCCGAGGGGCCCGCCTCGCTGCTCAGCGACGGCGCGCCGCACGCGCGCCTGCGCCGCCTGCTCTCCCGCGCCTTCACTCCTCGCCATCTGGAACGGCTGCGCCCCGCCATCATCACGCTGGCCGGCGAGCTCGTGGCCGAGCTGCGCGAACGCGGACCCGGCTCCGACCTGGTCTCCATCGTGGGCCGCCCGCTGCCGCTTGGAGTGACCAGCCACATGCTCGGCATCAGCGTCACCGACCGCGAACGCTTCTACACCTGGGCCGACGCCGCCTCCGGCATCACCGGCGGCGGCGAGGGCTTCGAGCAGGCGTGGGGCGAGCTCACCGCCTACTTCCCCAGCCTGATCGCCGCCAAGCGCGCCGACCCGGGTCCCGACCTGCTGAGCGAGGTCATCGCGGTCCGCGACGCCGAAGACGGCCGCCTGAGCGACGACGAGCTGTTCACCACCGCCATCTCGCTGGTCTTCGGCGGCTACCTCACCGTGGCCAACACGCTGTCGATCGGCGTCGTCCACCTCGGCCAGGCCGGCGGGCTCGCCCAGATCTCCGACGTCCCCACCGCCGTCGAGGAGATGCTGCGCTACTCCGCCGGCCTCCACGGCGAGGCCTTCGCGCGCTACGCGCAGACGGACATCGACCTCGACGGGGTACGGCTGGCCGCCGGCGACCAGGTCCTCGTCCGCCTGGAGGCCGCCAACCAGGACCCCGACCTCATCCCCGACCCGGCCCGCTTCGACCCCGCCCGCACGCCGAACCCGCACCTGGCCTTCGGCCACGGCCCCCACCACTGCATCGGCGCCGCGCTGGGCCGCATGGAGCTGGTCGCGGTCGTCGGCGCGCTGGCCGAGCAGGTACCCGGCCTGCGGCTGGCCTGCGCGCCCGAGGACGTCCCATGGACCGGCAACCCCCTCGACAACGGCCCCGCCAGCCTGCCCGTCACCTGGTAGACCCGTGTTCCGGCATACGCAAGAAGCTCGGCCCCGCCACCGCGCCGCGGCTGCGGGCCGGGCCGGTTCGAGGCCGTGGGCCCCGTCTCCGCCGCGACGATCCTGCGCGGCTTCGCGGCGGGTGACGGTTCGATCGTGCTCCCGGTCCGTCCGCCCGCGGCTGGGCGGCCCGCGGTCTGTCGGACCTGGGTAGGTCAGCCCACGGGAGGCCAGACCGCGGTAGGTCAGCCCGCGGTAGGTCAGCCCGCGGAGGTCAGCCCTGGGTGGAGCGGCTTTACGGTGCGGTTGGGCCAGTGGGGTGAAATGGGTGGCGGGAGTGAGCTAGGCGACGGTGGCGACTATGAGGTCGTCGACCACGTCCGCGAGGTCGTGGTCGCGCTGGTGGACGCTTCGCTGGCGTACCGCTCCGGAGCCGCGGCGCATCAGCCGGTCCAGGCCCTCCTCGATGAACGGGAGGTCGCCGGCATCGCCGACCGCCCGCCGTACGTGCTGGAGGAGGCGGCGCGCCATCTCCGGCGCCGGCACCAGTTCGCCCGCCCGCAGGTCGAGGCAGGCGCCTTCGAGCCCGTCGCGCGCCGCCCGCCAGTACGCGGCGCGCATCACCTCCGCGCCGATGGGCAGCCCGCGATCGCCGCGCGCCACATCGCCCAGCGCCGTGACCACCAGCCCCCGGATCAGCCCGATGATCGTGAGGCTGTCGTTGGCGTCGAGTGGCACGTCGGCGACGCGTACCTCGACGGTGGGCAGGGTGGAGGAGGGGCGGGCGTCCCAGTAGAGGGTCTTGGCGTCCATGAGCGCGCCCGACTCCGACAGCGCGCCGACCGCCCGCTCATACTCCGCAAAGCTCGCAAAGTACGGCGGAGCCCCCGAAACCGGCCACCGACTCCAGCTGATCACCCGCCAGGAGGCGTAGCCGGTGTCCCGGCCGACGAAGAACGGGGAGTTGGCCGCGAGCGCGATGAGCGTGGGCAGCCAGGGCCGCAGGTGGTTGCCGACGTAAACGGCAAGCTCCTCATCCGGCACGTCCACATGGACATGGAGAGCACAGATGCACAGTTCATCCTGGAGAGCCCGATAGCGCACCTGCCCGTTCTCGTACCGCGGATCGTCCGAGAGCGGAATCGGCCCCGACTGGCCCAGGACCGGCATCGCGCTGGCGACCAGCGCCAGCCCGCATTCCTGCGCCGCCTTAGCCACCTCGGTGCGGGCGGCGCGCAGTCTCGCCCCCAACTCGGAGAGGTCGCTCGACGGCGCGGTACGGGCTTCGATCTGGAACTGGCTGATCTCCTGGGTGATGTCCTCACCCATCACGTTCGTCGCTGCGGCCAGAACATCCGCCGCCCTGGGTGCCACATGTCGTGTGTGGGGATCGACGATTAGGTACTCCTCCTCGATCCCGATGAGGGGAGTCACGAGTGGTTTATACCCATTTCAACCCTTACGGCAACGTCACCATCGTGAGCCCATCCCCACCACCCCCTGACCAGCCCCAACACCGCACCCAACCCACCCAAGGCCTCCCCGCCCAGCCGCAAACCAAGCACCGCAACCCCGGTCCACACACAACCGCAGCCCAAGAACCCCACCCCGCGAGCCCACCGCCCGCGCCCCGCCCCCGCGCCCC
The DNA here is from genome assembly GCF_042740555.1 of Nonomuraea sp. NPDC059007. Taxonomy (NCBI): domain Bacteria; kingdom Bacillati; phylum Actinomycetota; class Actinomycetes; order Streptosporangiales; family Streptosporangiaceae; genus Nonomuraea; species Nonomuraea sp. NPDC059007. The sequence continues at coordinate 62,947 of NZ_JBHYJD010000013.1, forward strand.
CGCGCTCCGCGTCCTGCCCTGCGCTCCGGGCTCCTGTGCTCCCGCGCCCGCGCCCTGCCCCCTGCGCCCCCTGCGCTCCGCGTCCGCGCCCCCTGCGCTCCTGCGCGTCCGCGCCCTGCGCCTGCGTCCCCTACGCTCCCGCCCCGCGTTCCCGCGCCCGCCCCTGCGCTCTGCGCTCCCGCGCCTCTGCGCTCCCGCGCACGCGCCTCTGCGCTCCCGCGCACGCGCTCCGCGTCCGTGCTCCGCGTCCGTGCTCCGCGTCCGTGCCTGCGTCCCGTGCCCCGCGCTCCGCGCCGTGCCCAAGAGCGGGCTATGCGCGCTCGCACCCAACCAAGAACCACCTCCGGGGTCACAGCCGCCCACGCGCCCAACCAGCAACGGTGCCGTCCCGGCCCCGGCGCAGACGCAGGCGACAACCAGCGTCGACTGCAGCGGTCGCTGAGAACGCCCGCACACCCAACCGCCACCACCGCCCCGCCGGCATCCCGCACCGAGGCTGGAAACCGCCGCCCCAGTCAGGCGCGCAGCCGCAACCCCCGCGGAGTCGGGTGGAATCCGGCGGACTCCAAGGCCGCGGCCAAGGGCGAGTCGTTGATGTGTCCGCCGTCCGCCCGCTCCACCGTCAGCTTGCCCAGCGCCCCATCCCGCACCGCCAGAGCCAGTGCGTCCACGGCGGGCTGCAGTCGCGTGTCGTCGGCGAAGGAGAGCAGTGTCTTGCCGCCCCGCTCCACGTAGAGCGCCAGGTGCCCGTCCACCAGGACCACCAGGGCGCCCGCTTTACGGCCGGGCTTGTGGCTGCCGGGGTGCGCGGGCCAGGGGAGAGCGGCGCCGTAGGGGTTGGCGGGGTCGGCGGCGGCCAGGACCACCGCGCGCCGGGCCCGCTCGGCTTCGGAACCGCGGCGCGAGTCCGGGTGCGAGCCGGGGTGGGGTTCCGGGCGTGGCTCGGGTTCCGCGGACATCGCGCGCATGCGGTCGACCGCGCCGGGCAGGGCGAACTGGGCGCCGCCCAGCCCCTCCACGAAGTAGCCGCGGCGGCAGCGCCCACTCTCCTCGTACGCCCGCAGCACCTGGTAAACGGGCGTGAACCCACCGGGCAGGCGCTCCGAGGTGACCGCGCCCCTGGTGACGACGCCATGGCGTTCGAGCATGACCTCGGCCTGCGCCTGGGCGCGCTGGGCCGGCTGGTCGGAGGGGGCGGGCAGCAGCCACCAGCGGCCGGCGACCGTGGGCGGCCCGGTACGGCTGGGCAGTACGGCCCGCCGCCGCCGGTTCGTCGCCGGCCGGTGCGCCGGACGCCCGGTGCCCAGGGCGGCGCGCATCGGCGCAAGCGTGTCACCGGAGACCCGCCCCGCCCACACCAGGTCCCACAGGGCAGCGGCCAGCGCCCCGTCATCCAGCGAGCCCATCTGGTCGGACAACCCGCGGAAGAACAACGCCCCACCCCCGCCGAGCGCGCCGAGGATCTGCTCGTGCAGCGGCGTCAGGGTGATCTCGGCGGGTTCCGGCATGAGCAGGGGAGCCGTGTCGGCGAAGTAGAGGGAGATCCAGCCGTCCCCGCCGGGCAGCGAACCCTGCCCCGCCCAGATGACCTCACCGGCCGCCGTCAGCTCGTCGAGCAGCGCGGGCGAGTAGCCGGGGACACGGGCGGGAAGCACGAGCGTCTCCAGGGCCGAGGCCGGGACCGCCGCCCCCTGCAACTGGTCGAGCGCACCGACCAGAGCGTCCATGGCCCGCGCCGCACCACTGTCGCGCGCGGAGCCGGGGGCGGGGCCGGGCGAGGTGATGCCGTGCCAGGCGGGCAGGAAGCGGGCCAGCGTCTCCGGGGAGACCGGTTCGACCTCCTTGCGCAGCCGGGCCAGCGACCTGCGACGCAGCATCCGCAGCACGCCCGAGTCGCACCACTCCTCACCCCGGCCGCCGGGACGGAACTCGCCGCTGACCACCCGCCCGGTCACCGCCAGCCGCCGCAGCGCGTCGGTGACCACGGCGACGCCGAGGCCGAAGCGGGCGGCAGCCGTACCGGAATGGAAGGGGCCGCGGGTGCGGGCGTGTCGGGCCACGAGGTCGGCCAGGGGGTCGGCGACCGGTTCGAGGAAGACGTGCGGGACGCCGACGGGCAGCGGCGCGCCGAGCGCGTCGCGCACGCGGGCGGCGTCCTCGATCGCGACCCACTGCTCCTCCCCGGCGATCCGCACCGGGAGGGCGCGGCGGGCGCTCTCGAGCCCGGTCAGCCAGGCAGGGTCGCCGCCGCGCACGCTGACGTCGGCGGCGAGCAGCGGACCGTGCGAACGCAGCAGGTCGGCGAGGTCCTCCTGGTCGCGCAGCGGCCGGTCGAGCCGGGCCAGCTCCCGCTCGGTGTCGGCGATCACGTCGGGGTCGAGCAGTTCGCGCAGGTCGGCCTGGCCGAGCAGTTCGGCCAGCAGGGACGTGTCGAGGGCCAGCGCCTGGGCGCGGCGCTCGGCCAGCGGGGCGTCGCCTTCGTACATGAACGCGCCGATGTAGTGGAAGAGCAGCGAGGCCGCGAACGGCGAGGCCTGCGAGGTCTCCACCTCCACCACCCGCACCTTTCTGGCGGCGATGTCGCGCATGAGCGCCACCAGGCCGGGCACGTCGAAGACGTCCTGCAGGCACTCGCGCATGGTCTCCAGCACGATCGGGAACGAGGCGTACTGGCTGGCCACGCCGAGCAGATGGGCGGCGCGCTGGCGCTGCTGCCACAACGGGCTGCGCCGGCCCGGCACCCGCCTGGGCAGCAGCAGCGCCCGGCCCGCGCACTCCCGGAACCGCGCGGCGAACAGCGCGGAACCGCCCAGCTCCTCGGTGACGAGCTGCTCGATCTCCTCGGCGTCGAAGGCGGCCACGTCGGTGGGCGGTTCCGCCAGCGTGTCGGGGATGCGCAGCACGATGCCGTCGTCGGAGTGGACCGCCTGCACGTCGACGCCGTAGCGCTCGCGCAGCCGCCGGTTGATCGCCAGCGCCCATGGGGCGTGCACGCGCGCGCCATAGGGGGAGTGGATCACCACGCGCCAGTCGCCCAGCTCGTCGTGGAAGCGCTCGACCAGCAGCGTGCGATCGTCGGGGACGTAGCCGGTGGCCTCGCGCTGCTCGGTCAGGTAGGCCAGCAGATTCGCCGAGGCGAACGCGTCGAGCCCGGCCGCGCGCATCCGCTCCTCCTCCGGCTCGCGCAGGAACTCGCCGATCGCCTTGCCCAGCTCGGCGGGACGGCCGGCGGTGTCGCCGTGCCAGAACGGCAGCTTGCCCGGCTGACCTGGCGCGGGGGAGACCAGCACGCGGTCGGCGGTGATGTCCTCGATCCGCCAGGAGGTCGCGCCCAGCACGAACACGTCGCCGACGCGCGACTCGTAGACCATCTCCTCATCCAGCTCGCCCACCCGCGAGGCCTTCTCACCGACGAGGAAGACGCCGAACAGGCCGCGGTCGGGGATCGTGCCGCCGTTGGTGACGGCCAGCCGCTGCGCGCCGGGCCGCCCCTGCAGGGTGCCGGTCACGCGGTCCCACACGACGCGCGGGCGCAGCTCGGCGAACTCCTCGCTCGGGTAGCGGCCGGCGAGCATGTCGAGCGTCGCCTCCAGCGCCGTTCGCGGGAGGGTGGAGTACGGCGCGGCCCGCCGTACCAGAGCCTCGAGCTCGTCGACCGTCCACTCCTCGAGCGCGGTCATCGCCACGATCTGCTGGGCCAGCACGTCGAGCGGGTTGCGCGGATAGCGCAGCTCCTCGATCTGGCCCGCCTTCATGCGCTCGGCCACGACGGCGGTCTGCACCAGATCGCCGCGGTACTTCGGGAAGATGACGCCCCTGGAGACCGCGCCCACCTGGTGGCCGGCGCGGCCGATGCGCTGCAGCCCGCTGGCCACGCTCGGCGGTGCCTCCACGCAGGCGACCAGGTCGACGGCGCCCATGTCGATGCCCAGCTCCAGGCTGGAGGTGGCGACCACGGCGGGCAGCCGGCCCGACTTCAGCGCCTCCTCGATCTGGGCGCGCTCCTCCTTGGAGACCGAGCCGTGGTGGGCGCGCACGATCTCGGGTATCGCGCCCCTGCTCGCCCCGGCCTGCGCCATCATCTGCGCGGGCATGTCGAAACCGGTCAGGTCAAGCGCCTCGGGGCCCTGCTCGCGCTCGTAGGCCAGCTCGTTGAGGCGGGTGCACAGGCGCTCGGCCAGCCGCCGCGAGTTGGCGAAGACGATCGTGGAACTGTGGGCCTCGATCAGGTCGAACAGCTTGTCCTCGACATGCGGCCAGATCGAGCGGTTGACCGGCTCGGCGAAGTCGTCCTGCGGCTCGCCGGGGCGCGCCTCCATCTCCGTCATGTCCTCGACGGGGACGACGACCTCGACCTCGATCCGCTTGTCGGACGGCGGCTGGACCACCGCGGCCGGGCGGGCGCCGCCCAGGAACGCGGCCACCTCGCTCACCGGCCGCACGGTCGCCGACAGCCCGATGCGCTGGGCGGGCCGCTCCAGCAGGGCGTCGAGGCGTTCGAGGCTGAGCGCCAGGTGCGCGCCGCGCTTGGTCGCCGCCACCGCGTGCACCTCGTCGACGATCACCGTCTCGACGCCGCGCAGCGCCTCGCGCGCCTGGCTGGTCAGCAGCAGGAACAGCGACTCCGGCGTGGTGATGAGGATGTCGGAGGGCTTGCCGGCGAACCTGCGCCGCTCGTCGGCGGGCGTGTCGCCGGACCTGATCGACACGGAGATCTCCGGCACCGGCAGGCCCAGCCGCCGCGCCGTCTGTTTCATGCCCGCCAGCGGCGCGCGCAGGTTGCGCTCGACGTCGACGGCCAGCGCCTTGAGCGGCGAGACGTAGAGCACCTTGGTGCCCTTGGCCTCCCGCGCGCGCGTGGCCAGGCGGTCGAGCGACCACAGGAAGGCGGCGAGCGTCTTGCCCGACCCGGTGGGCGCCACGACGAGCGTGTTGTCGCCGCGGGCGATGGACGCCCACGCCCCCTCCTGGGCGGCGGTGGGCGCGACGAAGGCGCCGGTGAACCATTGGCTGGTCAGCGGGCTGAAATGGGCAAGCGAGCTCACGTGCACATGATGCCTCGCCGCACCGACAGAAAACGCATTGCCGCCGCCTGGGGTGGTTGAGTGACGTCCGAACGGACATACACCGACTGTGACCACCGACCACGCGGCCATCGACGCGCAACGGGACCGGCTGAGGGAGAAGTACCTCTTACCGCACCGGCCGTCCAGCAGTGCCCGCGGCCTGCACCACTTCGCGCTCATCTCCTCGGACGTGGAGCGAACGATCCGCTTCTACCAGGAGCTTCTGGAGTTCCCGCTCACGGAGATCTTCGAGAACCGCGACTACCGCGGCTCGAACCACTTCTTCTTCGACATCGGCAACGGGAACCTGCTGGCCTTCTTCGACTTCCCCGGCCTCGACCTCGGACCGTACCAGGAAGTGCTCGGCGGTCTGCACCACATCGCGATCTCCGTCGACCCCGCGACGTGGGATCGGCTGCGCGGGAAGCTGGAGATGGCCGGCGTGCCGCACCAGATCGAGAGCGGCGCCTCCATCTATTTCAAAGACCCCGACGGCGCCAGGCTGGAGCTGCTCGCCGACCATCTCGGTGAGATGTACGGCTCCCGGGTGATGTGACGGTCAGCGCCGCGACGCACGCCGGGTGCGCGGCCGGCCCGTGCGGGGTTGGCTCCGGATTCCGGCGTGCCGCTCGGATCGATCCGCTTTCTCCTGCTGTACGGCGGAGCGAAGTAAGACGAGCAGATGGCGACGCCTAGCGCGAAGAGCCCGCTTCCTGGGGGATGTGGGGGGTCTGGGGGATGAAGACTTGGAGGCCTTTGGCATGCGGGTGTCTTACCCATGCCTCAGCTCGTCGATACTTGGTGCATGCGCCTGACCGAATTCTGGAGAAGGATGCGCGTGCACTTCGGTGACGTGTACGCCGACTCATGGGCCCACGACTACGTGCTGGCCCCGCTCGGCGGCCGCACGGTCGTGCAGGCGCTCGCCGACGGCGAGAGCGTCAAGTCCGTCTGGCGGGCGGTCTGCCAGGTCGAGAGCGTCTCACCCAAGCTCCACTGACAGTGTGTCCCTGAGCGACCTGGCGGTCTGATCCAGATCGTCGGCGCTGCCCTGCCCGCCGGGCGACCACAGGAACATCCAGCCCCGGTGCGCGGGCGTGGCGAAGATGATGGTCTGCTTGCCGCTGCGCGGATGCCAGGCCCACAGGACCGGATCGTCGCCGCCGACCATGCGACCCACCAGCCCGTGCGCGGGCAGCAGCTCGGCCAGAGCCTCCAGATGGGTGCGCCGTTCCCCGGTGTACGTGCTCGCCACGTCGCCGCCCTTCGACCGTTCTCCTCAGGATCTCCCCAGCTCACGGGGCATGGCAACAGGGCTGGCGCAATGCCCGGGAATGTCCTGTCGGTTCAGGCACATGACACCCTCGCGTCGCCGGACGGACACTGGCGGCGAGGAGGGTGCAACCATGACAAGCATCGACAGGCGCCGCTTCTTACGCACCACGGCGATCGGCGCGGCCGCCAGTGGGCCGCTCGCGGCGCTCTCGGCGCGCACGGCCGACGCCACGACGATGGTGAAACATCCGTTCAGCGTCGACTACGGGCCGCTCCGTCCCGTACGCGACCGTACAACCGGTCTCGAACTGCTCAAACTGCCGGAAGGCTTCTCCTACGTCTCCCACGGCTGGACCGGCGACCGCATGACCGACGGCCGCCCCACCCCCGCCCTGCACGACGGAATGGCCGCCTTCCGCCCGCGATGGGGTTTCCGGTACGGCGGTGCCCACGCCACCATCCTGGTCCGCAACCACGAGGTCGGCGACCTGACCGGCGCCTATCTCTCCCCCAACTACGACCCCCAGGCCGGCGGCGGCACCACCAACCTCGCCTTCGACACCCGCAGGGGCGCCTTCCTGGCGTCGTGGGCCTCGCTGTCGGGAACCGTGCGCAACTGCGCCGGCGGACCCACTCCGTGGGGGAGCTGGCTGTCGTGCGAGGAAACCACCCTGGTCAACGGGGAGGTGCGGCACGGGTACATCTTCGAGGTGCCGCATGACGGGGTGTCGGACGCGGTGCCGTACAAGGCGATGGGGCGTTTCTCGCACGAGGCCGTCGCGGTGGACCCCGCGACCGGGTACGTGTACGAGACGGAGGACGCCACTCCCAGCGGGCTCTACCGCTTCCGCCCGCGCGTGCGCGGCAAGCTGGGCAAGGGCGGCAAACTGGAGATGCTGACCATCGGCGACGGCCCCTACACGACCTACGCCGACGGGACGGGGACGGTCTATCCGGAGATCGGGTGGGTCGGCATCGACGAGCCGGACCCGGGGCCCGGCGAGACCTCCGTGGTGGAGCAGGGGATCGCCAAGGGCGGCGCCTCCTTCCGCAGGCTCGAAGGCGCCTGGTACCACCATCGCAAGATCTACATCGTCAGCACCAGCGGCGGTCCCGCCGGCCAGGGGCAGGTGTTCGAGTACGATCTGCGGCGCGACAAGATGCGCGTGCTGTTCGCCTCGCCGAACGCCTCGGTCCTGAACAACCCGGACAACATCTGCGTGAGCCCCCGCGGCGGGATCGTGCTGTGCGAGGACGGGAGCGGCGCGGAGTACCTGCACGGGCTCACCACGGACGGCGAGATCTTCCCGTTCGCGGAGAACGCGGTGGTGATCCCGGAGGGCGGCGTGCCCGGTAAGAGCGTCCCGGCCGGGGACTACCGGGGCTCGGAGTGGTGCGGATCGGTCTTCGACCCCAGCGGGAAGTGGCTTTTCGCCAACATCCAGACGCCGGGGATCACCTTCGCCATCACCGGTCCTTGGCGACGTGGTTCGTTGTAGCGTGTTCCGGAGTTGATCGAACAGCCGTTCGGCTACTATGAAACACGCCGGACCGCGACTTCGTGGCGACGGCGGGAAATTGTCGGTGGCAGCCCGTAGCTTTCACTCGACCGACCGACCACGACCCTTCAGGGGAGTTCCCATGGCTATCAACGACCGCGAGAAGGCCCTTGAGACTGCCCTCGCGCAAATCGAGCGGCAGTTCGGCAAGGGCTCCGTCATGCGCCTCGGTGACGACGCCCGCGCGCCGATCGAGGTGATCCCGACGGGGTCGATCGCGCTCGACGTGGCACTCGGCATCGGCGGGCTCCCCCGAGGCAGGATCGTCGAGGTCTACGGGCCGGAGTCCTCGGGTAAGACGACGGTCGCCCTGCACGCCGTGGCCAACGCCCAGCGCGCGGGCGGCATCGCCGCCTTCATCGACGCCGAGCACGCACTCGACCCCGAGTACGCCAAGAAGCTCGGCGTCGACACCGACGCCCTCCTGGTCTCCCAGCCCGACACCGGCGAGCAGGCGCTCGAGATCGCCGACATGCTGATCAGGTCGGGCGCCGTCGACATCATCGTCATCGACTCGGTCGCCGCCCTGGTGCCCAAGGCGGAGATCGAGGGCGAGATGGGCGACAGCCACGTGGGCCTGCAGGCCCGCCTGATGTCCCAGGCGCTGCGCAAGGTCGCCGGCGCCCTCAGCAACACCGGCACCACCGCCATCTTCATCAACCAGCTGCGCGAGAAGATCGGCGTCATGTTCGGCTCGCCCGAGACCACGACCGGCGGCAAGGCGCTGAAGTTCTACGCCTCGGTCCGCCTCGACATCCGCCGCATCGAGACCCTGAAGGACGGCACGGAGGCGGTCGGCAACCGTACCCGGGTCAAGGTCGTGAAGAACAAGATGGCCCCGCCGTTCCGCGTGGCCGACTTCGACATCCTGTACGGCGTGGGCGTCTCGCGCGAGGGCGGCCTGATCGACATGGGTGTGGAGAACGGCTTCGTCCGCAAGTCCGGCGCCTGGTACACCTACGAGGGTGAGCAGCTTGGCCAGGGCAAGGAAAACGCGCGCAACTTCCTGAAGAACCACCCCGACATGGCCAACGAGCTCGAGAAGAAGATCAAGGACAAGCTGGGCGTCGGCCCGCGCCTGGACGCCCCGGCCGAGGCCGCCGCTCCGCCGGCCGCCGCCGCGCCGGCCACGGCGCCCGCCGCGCCCACAGGCCGCGCCAAGGCCGCGGCCGCGCCGAAGCCCGGTGACGTCTGATCGGTCGGCACGTGAGCGACGACGACCCGGCACGGGCGCCTCACCCCAACGACTGGGGCGCCTGGCCGGACGGTCCCGCGCGGGGCCGCGGCAAGGGCTCCGCCCGTCGCGGCAAGCCTGCGGACGGCTGGCCGGCCTCGCTGGACGAGGTACGCGCCACCCGGAAGCCCCCGCCCGCCGGGCCGGAGCCCGGGGCCTTCGACGAACCCCCCGGCGGCCCGGCTCCCTGGACCAGCTGGGGGACTCCTGACGTACCGGCCGAGACGCCGGGGCCCGAGGCGGGGCAAGAGCGGGGGCTCTTCGCCGAGCCCGCGGGGGAGTCTGAGCGAGGGGGGAAGCGGGGATCGCGGCGTGGCGGCCGGTCCGGGCGGGGGGCCAAGGGCTCCAGAGGCTCCGGACGTGGTGGCTGGCGACGATCGGAGGACGGTTCGGGCGGCGGGTGGCTGCCGGACGGGCCGGACGAGGGCAGTGCCGCCGCCGCCGGGCCACCGGCCAATCCCGAGGCGGTGGCGCGGGCCGTCTGCCTGCGGATGCTCACGCTGGCGCCCAAGACGCGGGCCCAGCTGGCCGAGGCCCTGCGCAAGCGGGAGATACCGAAGGAGGCGGCCGATGCCGTGCTCGACCGGTTCACCGAGCTCGGGCTGATCAACGACGAGGCGTTCGCGGAGGCTTGGGTCGACTCCCGGCACCATGGCCGCGGCCTGGCTCGGCGTGCTCTGGCCGCGGAGCTTCGCCATCGTGGTGTCGACAACGACACGGTCAAGGACGCGGTCGAACGCCTTGACTCCGACCAGGAGGCGGAGACCGCCCGCCGGCTGGTGGATCGCAAGCTGTCCTCCACCCGGGGGCTCGACCCTCAGGTCCGTACCCGGCGGCTCGCGGGGATGCTGGCGCGCAAGGGGTACTCGGGTGGGCTGGCGTTCCGGGTGATCCGGGAGGCGCTGGAGCAGGAGGGCGTGGAGATAGAGGATGACTTCTCCTAGCGGGTGCCGGTCGGCCTGAGTTGGGACATTGGGGGTCTTTGGGGTGTTGGGCCGGATAGGTGTCTGAATTGGTATGCAGTGGTCGGTAAGACACGCTTGATGATGCGTTTGCTTGCTCGTGACTTGTTCGACGCATAACCTCGACGGCAGTGAGGAGTTACTCCGCGCAGCGCGGATTGCCATACCGGTGAACGACGTACGAGCGAGCTCGATTGACCGAGACAGGCGAGGTGTTGGCCAGGTGGGCCGACGCCCGGTCGGTCTTGGCTTGATATCGGTCCACACGCCGATCGGGCTGTCCGTGCCGCGCACGTGACCCCTCCCGTTTTTCAGTCCGCGTTTTGAAAGTCTTGTGACGCGAGGAGGGCGGGGAGCACATGGATCCGCTGGTCGTGGTGTTGCTGGTGGCTGTGCTCCTGTTGGTGTTCGTGACGATGGCGACACTGGTGATAGTGCTGCGGCGTACGTCCGGGCACGTTCCAGGTACGGCGAAGCCGTCCCCCGAGCAGGAGGCCGCCGTCCACGAGGAACTGGAGCAGGCGCGTCTGGAGGCCGGGGAGATCCGCGCGAAGGCGGAGACCGACGCCGAGGACATTCTGCGCAGGTCGGAGCAGGCGGCGGCGAGCGCGACGCAGATGCGGCGGGAGGTCGAAGAGGAGAGCCGGATCCTGAAGACCGAGCTCAAGGAGCTGCGCACCGACCTCGAACGCCGGGAAGGCCGGCTGGCCGAGCGTGAGCAACGGCTCGACGAGGAGGCACGGCGCCAGAGCGAACGCGACCGCAAGCTGGCCGAGACCGAGACGGAACTGGCCGGGCGGCGCGAGGAACTGCTGCAGGTCGAGGACGAACGCCGGGCCATTCTGGAGCGGGTGTCCGGGTTGAGCGCGGATCAGGCCAAGTCCGAGCTGGTCAAGGAGATCGAGAACCAGGCCAAGCGCGAGGCGGCGCTGATCATCCGCGACATCGAGGGCACCGCCCGCAAGGAGGGTGAGAAGCGGGCTACCAAGATCGTGACGCTGGCCGTACAGCGGGTGGCGGCCGAGCAGACGGCCGAGTCGGTCGTCAGCGTCCTACACCTGCCGGGCGACGAGATGAAGGGCCGCATCATCGGCCGCGAGGGGCGCAACATCCGCGCTTTCGAATCCACGACCGGCGTGAACCTGATCATCGATGACACCCCGGAAGCGGTGCTTCTGTCGTGTTTTGACCCGGTACGCCGGGAAACGGCGAGGCTCACGCTCGAAAAGCTCGTGCTCGACGGGCGTATCCACCCGCAACGCATCGAAGAGGCGCACGACCGCAGCCGCCAGGAGGTCGCCGACCTGTGCGCGCGGGCCGGTGAAGACGCCCTGGTCGAGCTGGGCATCACGGACATGCACCCCGAGCTCACCCTGCTGCTCGGCCAGCTCCGCTACCGCACCTCGTATGGACAGAACGTCCTGAAGCACCTCATCGAGTCCGCGCACATCGCCGGCATCATGGCCGCCGAACTCAAGATGGACCAGGCGCTCATGAAGCGCTGCGCCCTGCTGCACGACATCGGCAAGGCCCTGACGCACGAGGTGGAAGGCTCCCACGCGCTGATCGGCGCGGAGATCGCCCGGCGCTACGGCGAGGACGAGGACGTGGTCCACGCCATCGAGGCCCACCACAACGAGGTCGAGGTCCGGACCGTCGAGGCCGTACTGACCCAGGCCGCCGACGCCATCTCCGGCAGCCGCCCTGGTGCGCGCCGCGAGTCGCTGGAGGCCTACGTCAAGCGGCTGGAGCGGCTGGAGGAGATCGCCCAGTCGTACGACGGCGTGGACAAGGTGTTCGCTATGCAGGCCGGGCGCGAGATCCGCGTGATGGTCAAGCCGGACGCGATCGACGACATCCAGGCCCAGGTGATCGCCCGCGACGTGGCCAAACAGGTCGAAGAAGAACTCACCTACCCGGGGCAGATCCGCATCACCGTCGTCCGCGAGTCCCGCGCCACCGAGTTCGCCCGCTGACGGGATTTCGTCTCGCCCGAGACAAATCTCCCTTTCTTCTGTTACGGCAAGCCACCGCCACCCCCACCCGCCGACGTGCGCCGGGGCAGGTCGGGGGGATCGCTTCTCACGTCGGACGTGGCACCCGCCGCAACGGCCCTTCGTCAACCTCCCCCACGGTCCCGATGGCCCGAAGGCCGCATGCCACACGCCCAAAGAGTCGGCGTCCGAGGGCTGAGAGGGCGGTGACCGTGAGGCGGCAGAGCCGGCGGAGGGGGGCGGGCCGTGAGGCGTGGGACAGAGAGGGCGTGAGGCCGGGGGCTGGGAGGGCGGAGACCGTGAGGCGGCAGGGGCTGGCAGGGGGCGTGAGGGGCTGGGGGCTGTGAGGGGCTGGGGTTCTTGGGGGGTGGGGATTAGGGGGTGTGGAGGGCGGTTAGGAGGTGGTTTGCTTGGGTGGTTATGGGGGGTAGGGCGGCGGTGGGGTCTGGAGAGCGGGCCAGGAGCATGCCGGCTTCGCACAGGGCGCCGAACATCAACTGACCTCTGATCGCCAACGCTTCGGCGGGGAGTGTGTCGTCGGTTGCTCGCATGGCGTTCAGCAGGACGCGCAGGGTGTGGGCTTGCTGGATCTGGCGTACCTCTTCCCAGCCCAGCACCGATGGCGCGTCCAGCAGGACGATGCGGCGGAAGCCCGGGTCGAGGCAGTGCTCCAGGAAGGTGCGGCAGCCGTGCCGCAGGGCGGTCCACGCGTCGGGGGATGCGGCGCCCACCTCTTCCAGGTGGGTGGCGATCTCCTCCTGTTCGCGGGTGAAGGTGGCGCGGAACAGGCCGAGTTTTCCGTTGAAGTGGTGGTAGGCGGCGCCCTTGGTGACCCCGGCCGTGGCGGCGACGGCGTCGATGGAGGTGGCGGCGTAGCCGTACTCGCCGAACAGCTTTCGCGCCGCGCTGATCAGCTGCGACGTGGTCGTGTCCGAGCGCTCCGCCTGCGTGCGGCGCGTCATCTTCGTGCTCCCCATTGACTTGCATACTCGCGGTACGTAACTTCGAAGGCACGTTACCTACCGTCAGTATGAAACACGGAGGCGAGTCGTGAACATCGCCGTCTACGGAGCCACCGGCCACACCGGCCGCCTGGCCACCGCCGAATTACGTGCCCGGGGCGCGGAGGTCATCCTGGCCGGGCGCGACGAGGGCAAGCTCAAGGCCATGGCCGACGAACTCGGCGGGGCCCGGGTCCGTCAGGCCGCACTGGACGACCCGGCGGCCCTGCGGGAGCTGGCCGCCGAGGCTGACGTACTGATCCATTGCGCGGGGCCGTTCACCCACACCGGACGGCCGGTCGCGCAGGCCGCCGCCGACGGCGGCTGCCACTACGTCGACCACGCGCTGGAGCAGCACCACACCGCCTGGATGTACGCGGAGATGGACGCCCGCGCCCAGAGCGCCGGCATCACCATGGTCACCGCGATGAGCTTCTACGGCGGGCTGGGCGACCTGCTCGCGGGCGCCGTGGCGGCCGGGATGAGCGAGGTCGACCGGGTCACCGTCGCCTACGCGGTGAGCGACTGGATGCTGACGACCGGCGCGAAGGGGACGGCCGAGCTGCTGTTCGCCGACACGCGGCGCATCACCTACACCGACGGCGCCTTCCACGTCGGCGACATCGAACCGCGCAACGCCGTCTACCCCTTCCCGCCGCCGCTGGGGCCGCGCAGCATGATCGCCCCCCTTCCGTCGTCGGACGTCGTCACCATCCCCCGCCACGTGACCGCCCGCCGGGTGGAGGCGCAGCTCACGGCCGACACGTTCAGCGACGAACGCGCGTTCACCAACGAACACGTCGACGCCGCCACGCGCGCCGGTTCCCACTTCACCGTCGCCGTCCAGGTGGTGACGGCCGACGGCAACCGGGCCGGTCAGGCAAGCGGGCGTGACCTGTGGAGGGAGAGCGCGGTGGCCTCGGTGGAGGCCGCCGTGCGCCTGGCCGACGGCCGCGGCCCCGACCGTCCGGGCGTCTACGGCCCCGCTCAGGCGTTCGCCGCCGCGCCGTTCTTGCGCGATCTGGAACGGCTCGGCCTCTTCACCCTCACCCTGCCCGAACCCCTCACCCCCTCCTGACCACCCCGGGACATCGGGTTGAGGGAGGAACACCGGGAGAAATGCCGCACAGAGCACGCCGCGTGGGGTGCGTTGCGTGGGGCTGTTGAGCGGGTGGAGGACGCCGCGCGGGTGTCGGATGGGCTGGGTTACCGAGAAGGGTGTCGCGATGATTCTTGTTACCGGAGCCGCAGGTGGTTCCCAGGGTGGTACCGGGCGCTTGGTCGCCGAGCTGCTGCTTGAACGTGGTCACCAGGTGAGGGCGTTCGTGCGCCGGGACGACCATCGAGCCGAAGAGCTTAAACAACGGGGCGCCGAGGTGGTGGTCGGTGATCTGCGGGAGGTCTCCCAGGTGGTCAAGGCGTTCGAGGGGGTCTCGCGGGTCTACTTCACCTACCCGGTTACCGCGGGACTCCTGGACGCCACCGCCTCGGTCGCCGCCGCGGCCAAGCGGGCAGGGGTGGAGCGGGTGGTGGAGGTGTCGCAGCTGGACGCCTCACCCGAGGCGTTCACCCCGCGCATGCGCCGCCACTGGCTGTCGGAGCAGGTCTTCGACTGGGCCGACGTCGGTGCGGTGCATCTGCGGGCCGCGGTGTTCTTCGAAAACCTCAAGGTGGCGGCCGGCGAACGTGAGCTGGCCCTTCCGCTGGGCGCGCCGGACACGAAGATCCCGCTCATCGCCGCCGAGGACGTGGCCAGGGTGGCGGCCGGGTTCCTGGAGGAGGCGGGGCCGGTGGACCGGGTCGTACCACTGACCGGGCAGATGGCGACGGCCGGGGAGGCCGCGGCGGCGCTCGGGCTGGAGTATGTGGACGTCGCGCCGGAGGTCTGGGAGGAGCGGGCGATGGAGCGGTATCAGGACCCGTACACGGTGGATCATCTGACCCATCTGTGGGGGATCTTCCGGTTCATCGGTTCGGGCGACCATCCGCTCTACCGCGTCACCGACGTGATCGAGCGGGTGGGCGGGCGGGCGCCGCTGCTCATCGGCCGGAGCTAGCTGAAGATCTGCTGGTAGAAGGCCAGTTCGGCGGCCAGGGCGGTGGTGCGGGTCTCGGCGCGGCGGAAGCCGTGGGATTCGCCCTCGAACGCCAGGTACGTGCACGCGATGCCCCGCTCCAGCAGCGCGTCGGCGAACGCGCTCGACTGCTCCGGGGGCACGATCGGATCCTCCAGCCCCTGGAGCAGCAACATCGGGCAGGAAACCCCGGACACCAGGGCGAGCGGCTCGCGTTCCGCGTAGACGGACTCGTCGGCGCCGACCAGCCACTCCATGTAGCGCGACTCGAAGTCGTGGGTGTGCGCGATGAGCGGGGCCAGCGCGCTGACGCCGTAGTAGGAGACGCCGCCGGCGAACACGTCGGAACGGCAGCAGGCCGCCATGACCGTCCAGCCACCGGCGCTGCCGCCGCGCACCGCGATCTTGGCCGGGTCGGCGAGGCCCTCGGCGGCCAGCCATTCGGCGGCGGCGACCGTGTCCTCGACGTCGACGACGCCCCACTGGCCTTTGAGCCGGTCGCGGTAGGCCCTGCCGTACGCGCTGGAGCCGCCGTAGTTGACGTCGAGCACCCCGATGCCGCGCGAGGTGAAGAACGCCTTCTCCAGGTCGAGCTCCGACTGCGCGTGCCCGGTGGGGCCGCCGTGCACGAACACCACGTACGGCGTGCTGCCCTCCTGCCGCACCTCCGGGTTGGCGGGCGGGTAGAGGAAGCCGTGCACGTGCCGTCCGAACCTGCCCTGGAACTCGACCGCGCGCGCCTTGGGCAGGTAGGCGATGTCGGGCAGTTCGTCGATGCCGCGCCGCAACGCCTCCACCCGGCCGGTGACCGTGTCGATCCTGACCACCGATCGGGGGACGGCGCCGCCGTACCCGAGCCCGATGACGGACGTGCCGTCGGCGGCGAGCTTGGGCTCCCAGCCGTCGTAGGGGACGTCGAGGTCGGTGAGCTCGCCCGAGTCGGGGTCGAGCAGCGCCAGGCGCAGGTCCCCGCGGCCGTGCACGACCGCGAGCCGCCCGTCGCCGAGCGGCAGGTACGGCCGGCCGCCCAGCACCCACAGTGGCCACGCGAACTCCTCCTCGGCCGGGAAGAGCGCCTGTGCGGAGGTGCCGTACATGGTGATCTGGTAGAGGTTCCACCAGCCTGACCAGTCGGAGACCAGGTAGAGGGTCTGGTCGTCCTTCCACTGCGGGGAGAGGACGGACTCGGACGAGCCGCCCTTGACCGTCCAGGAGGAGCCGTCCTCAAGGCGCAGCACGCGCAGTTCGGTGCCGTTCCAGGGCATGCGCGGGTGGTTCCAGCAGATGTAGGCCAGGTGGCGGCCGTCGGGGGAGAGGGCGGGGGCGGCGTAGAAGTCGGCGCCGGTCACCCATTCGCGCGGGTCGCCGCCCTCTAAGGGGACCGAGACGATGGCGCGCACGACCTTGCCGTCGCCGGTGTGGCGCTCGCGTACGCACCAGACCTGGTCGTCGCGGACGAGCAGGTCGGCGTAACGGGCGCCGTCGTCGGGGGTGAGCGGCCGTGGCTCGCCGTCGAGAAGGTAGAGGCGCTGGTCGGGCTGGTGGGTGAAGACGATCAGGTCGTCGGCGGTGACGGCGTAGGGGCGCCCGCCGTACTCGTGGACGCGGGTGCGGGCGTTCCAGGGGGCGGGCAGCAGCTCGCTCCGTGCGCCGTCGGCGGCCCTGTGCATGATCGTCGTGCGGCCGCCCTCGTCGGGGCGGTCCTCTGTCCACCACACCTGGCCGGACTGGGCGCTGGGCCAGCCCAGCCGCAGGGCCGCACGCGCGACGTCGGTGGTGGAGATGGGGGAAGGCCACGGCATAGCGGCATCCTGCCGGAAAACGGCCGCTCGTGAGGGGTGGTCGCGTGGAACCACCCCTCACGGACTCAGGCGATGTTGCCCATGTCGTTGGTCAGGGCCACCGGCTTGGCCGCGGTCTTGCGGCTGCGGCGGCTGCGCTTCTCCAGCCAGTTGGCGAACCAGCTGAGGAGCATGTTGAGCCCGATGTAGAAGACGCCGATGAAGATGGCCGCGACCAGCTTCGTGCCGAAATGCACCGAAGGCAGGATCTTGAAGCCCATGTTCAGCAGGTCGATGTAGGTGATGATGTAGCCGAGCGCGGTGTCCTTGAGCAGGACCACGAGCTGGCTCACCACCGCGGGCATCATCGCGGTGAGCGCCTGCGGAAGCAGGATCAGCCGCATCACGCCGCTCTTGCGCATGCCGATCGCGTAGGCGGCCTCCGACTGGCCCTTCGGCACGGCGAGCACGCCGGCCCGCACCACCTCGGCCAGCACCGACCCGTTGTACAGGGTCAGGCCGATCACCAGCGCCAGCAGGCCGTAGTCGCCGCCGCCCATCAGGTCGGGCGCCAGGAACCAGATGAAGAAGATCAGCAGCAGCAGCGGGATGGCACGGAAGACCTCCACCACCCAGCCCGCCGGGATCCTGATCCACCTGTGGTCGGAGAGCCTGGCCAGGCCGAAGACGGAGCCGAAGATCAACGCGAAGATCGAGGCCAGCACCGCCGCCGTCAGCGTGCCCTGCACGCCGGGGATCAGGTACTGGTTCCAGGTCTCCCACTCGAAGAAGGGCGCCCAGATGTTGCCGGCGAACTGACCCTTCTCGTTGAGCTTGACCACCACGAACGCGGCGATGGCCAGCAGGGCGACCACGGTGATCATCGTGTAGAGGTTGTTGCGCAGCCGCGCCTTGGGGCCGGGGGCGTCGTAGAGGACGGTTGCCTGCGGCTTGGTCATCGCGCCACCGCCAGTCGCTTGGCCAGCCAGCCGGTGAACCAGCCGATCGGGAGAGTGACCGCCATGAAGGCGATGACGAGCCCGATGAAGATCGGGATGGAGACGCCCGTGGTGTCGAAGGTGTCGTACATCACGAAGGCCGCGTCGGCCAGCAGGCCGCCCGCCTGGGCCACCGTGGTGTTCTTGATCAGGGCGATGATGACGCTGCCCAGCGGCGCGATGACCGCGCGGAAGGCCTGCGGGAGGATGATCAGCCGCAACGTCTGCATGAAGGTCAGCCCGACCGCCCGCGCCGCCTCCGCCTGACCCATGGGCACGGTGTTGATGCCCGAGCGCAGCGCTTCGCAGACGAACGTCGAGGCGTAGATGGACATGGCCATCACGACCAGCCAGAACGCGTTGTCGTACGGCTCGTCCGAGAACGTGAGCCCGAGCGTGTCGCTGAGACCCAGTGCGCTGAACGCCAGCAGCAGGGTCAGCGGCGTGTTCCTGACGACGTTGACGACGGTCGTGCCCGCGGCCCGGAGGACCGGGATGGGGGAGACCCGCATCGCCACCAGGATCGTGCCCAGGACCAGCGCGAGGACCGTGCAGATCGCCGACAGTTGAAGGTTGACCAGGAAGCCCTTGAGAAGGTCCGGCCCGTATTCAATGAGTTCGTCCATTGTGCTCCACCGCATATAGCAGCGGCGGCCGGATCACCGGCCGCCGCGACATGGGCGTGTCCTTACGCGCAACCCTCGAAGGGCGGCGCGGCGGTGGGCGCCGTCAGCCCCTTGGCGTCGCCGAACCACGTGGTCCAGATCTTCTGGGCCTCGCCCTTCTGGTACAGCGAGGTGACGGCCTTGTTGACCGCCTCGCAGGTCTTGGTGTCGCCCTTCTTCAGGCCGATGCCGTACTTCTCGTCGGTGAACGGGTCACCGAGGATCTTGAAGTTGCCGCCGGCCTGCTTGGCGAAGCCCGCCAGGATCAGGTCGTCGGTGGTGACCGCGTCGAGGTTCGAGCCGCTCAGCTTCTGCACGCACTCCGAGTAGTTGCTCGCGCCGACCAGCTTGGCCGGCAGGCCCAGCTTGCCGTCCGGCGGCGGGTCGGTGATGCGCTTGTAGGAGTTGGAGCCCGCGGCCTGGCAGATCCGCTTGTCCTTGAGGTCCATCGCCTTGGCGATGGCCGCGTCGTCCGCGCGGACCATGGTGTCCTGGTGGGCGACGATGTACGGCCCGGCGAAGGAGACCTTGCCCTTGCGCTCCTCGGTGATGGAGTACGTGGCGAAGATGATGTCAACGGTGCCGTTCTGGAGCAGCGCCTCGCGGTTCTTGGAAGGCGCCTCCTTCCAGGTGATCTTGACATCCTTGCCGGCGGCCAGTTCCTTGATGACGGCCTTGGCCATGTCGACGTCGTAGCCGACGGGCTCGTTGCCGGTCTTCAGGCCCAGGCTGGGCTGGTCCCACTTGGTGCCCACGATGATCTCGCTGGCACCGGTCACCTTGTCGACCACGGTCGAGTAGCTGCCGCCCCCGCCGCCGCCACAGGCCGCCAGTCCGACCGCGAGTGCGGCCACGGCGCCCGCGGCGCCGATTCGACGCTTGTACATGAGTCTTTACCTCAATCTTCAGTGCGTGAGGATCTTCGACAGGAAGTCCCGCGCCCGGTCGGTCTGGGCGTTGGTGAAGAACTCGTCAGGGGTGTTCTCTTCGACGATCTGCCCGTCGGCCATGAACACGACCCGGTTGGCCGCCCTGCGTGCGAACCCCATCTCGTGCGTGACGACCATCATGGTCATCCCGTCGCGCGCGAGCCCGATCATGACGTCGAGAACCTCCTGGACCATCTCCGGGTCCAGGGCCGAGGTGGGCTCGTCGAAAAGGATCATCTTCGGATCCATCGCGAGCGCTCTGGCAATCGCGACGCGCTGCTGCTGCCCACCCGAGAGCTGCGCGGGGTACTTGTCCGCCTGCGTGGCGATGCCCACCCGCTCCAGCAGCTCCATCGCCCGCTTGTCGGCCTGATCCTTCGCCGTGCCGCGCACCTTGGTGGGGCCCAGGGTGACGTTCTCGCGGATCGTCTTGTGGGCGAACAGGTTGAACGACTGGAACACCATCCCGACCTCGGACCGGAGCTTGGCCAGCGCCTTGCCCTCGTCCGGAAGCACCTGCCCGTCAAAGACGATCTTCCCGGCGTCGATGGTCTCAAGCCGGTTGATGGTACGGCAGAGCGTCGACTTCCCCCCACCCGAAGGGCCGATCACGACCAGAACCTCGCCACGGGAGACGGTCAGGTTGATGTCCCTCAGGACGTGCAGCGCCCCGAAGTGCTTGTTGACGTTCTCCATTTGTACTAGTGGAGACGCGTGCCCGTTCTCCGTCATGGATGCAACCTAAAGGGCGTAAGGACGCTGGTCACTAACCAGGCGGTACCGATCCGATCACATCACGCCACCAAGCTGGAGTTTTAGCCAGTGAGGGGGACGGCGCAAGCCGTACAACGACTACCCTTGAACGTGCGATGACTGTTACCCAGGAGAGCGCCCGCACCTACGAAGTGCGCACATACGGGTGCCAGATGAACGTGCACGACTCCGAGCGGCTGTCGGGCCTGCTGGAAGACGCGGGCTACGTGGCGGCGACCGACGGCGAGACCGCCGACGTGGTCGTCTTCAACACCTGCGCCGTCAGGGAAAACGCCGACAACCGCCTCTACGGCAACCTCGGCCACCTGCGTCCCGCCAAGGTCAAGAACCCCGACATGCAGATCGCCGTCGGCGGCTGCCTGGCGCAGAAGGACCAGGGCGAGATCGTCCGCAAGGCGCCGTGGGTGGACGTCGTGTTCGGCACCCACAACATCGGATCACTGCCGGTGCTGCTGGAGCGCGCGCGGATCGCCGGAGAGGCGCAGGTCGAGCTCAAGGAGTCGCTGGAGGTCTTTCCTTCGACGCTGCCGACCAAGCGCGAGTCCGCCTACGCGGCGTGGGTGTCGGTCTCGGTCGGCTGCAACAACACCTGCACGTTCTGCATCGTGCCGTCGCTGCGCGGCAAGGAGAAGGACCGCCGCCCCGGCGACGTGCTGGCCGAGGTCCGGGCTCTGGTCGACCAGGGCGTTCTCGAGGTCACCCTGCTGGGCCAGAACGTCAACACCTACGGCGTGGAGTTCGGCGACCGGCTCGCCTTCGGCAAGCTGCTGCGCGCCTGCGGCTCCGTCGAGGGGCTGGAGCGGGTCCGCTTCACCTCGCCGCACCCGGCCGCGTTCACCGACGACGTGATCGCCGCCATGGCCGAGACGCCCAACGTGATGCACCAGTTGCACATGCCGTTGCAGTCGGGCTCCGACCGGGTGCTGAAGGCGATGCGCCGTTCGTACCGGGCCGAGCGCTACCTCGGCATCATCTCCCGGGTCCGCGACGCCATGCCCGACGCCGCGATCTCCACCGACATCATCGTCGGCTTCCCCGGCGAGACGGAAGAGGACTTCCAGGGCACGCTCGACGTGGTGCGCGAGTCGCGCTTCGCGAACGCCTTCACCTTCCAGTACTCCATCCGGCCCGGCACGCCCGCCGCCACCATGCCCGACCAGCTGCCCAAGGAAGTGGTGCAGGAGCGGTACGAGCGGTTGGTGGCCCTGCAGGAGGAGATCTCCTGGGCGGAGAACAAGAAGCAGGTCGGACGGACGCTGGAGGTGCTGGTCGCGGAGGGCGAGGGCCGCAAGGACGCGGCGACGCTGCGGCTGAGCGGGCGCGCGGGCGACAACCGGCTCGTGCACTTCGCGGTGGGCGACGGCGAGACGCCGCGGCCCGGGGACATGGTGACGGTCGAGGTCACGTACGCGGCCCCGCACCACCTGGTGGCCGACGGCGCCGTGCGGTCGCTCCGCCGGACCCGCGCGGGCGACGCGTGGCAGGCCCGCCAGGGCTCCCCCGCCCCGTCTGCGCCCAAGGGCGTCTCCCTCGGCATGCCCACCCTCGGCCGCCCGCCCCTTCCCACCTCTTCCTGCGCACCCCAGTAGATCCTCTATTTCGGTCGTTTCTGCTGGTTTCCCGTTGGATCGGTTCTTTGGGGTTGCTGTCTGGTTTGGCGTGTCCGCCCCTTTTCCGTTACGGCAAGCCGCCGCCCCCGCCGCCCGCCGACCCTGGCGGGCGGCCCGGTTCGGTGGCCGGCAGCCGGACGTGGTCCCCGCCGCGACAACGCACGCAGACCCCCTGCTCCGGCCCCGCTACCTGGTGCCCCGGCTGCCGGGTTAGCCGGGATTGCTGAGTAGGCGGTCGCAGTAGTCCCGGCGGATGTCCGGGAAGGTGGCGCACGGGTTGTGGCCCGGGTTCGGTGCCGGCTCGGGGGCCTGCTGGGCCGGTTGGGCGGGGGTGCCGGTGTTGGCCGGTGCGGTGTTCTGGGCTGGTGGGTTGACGGCCGGCGGGGTGCTGCTCTGAGCGGGTGGGCCGGCTTGGCGGGAGTTGCTCTGAGGGGGAGCGGCGGTGGCCAGAGGGGCGGGGTCGTTCAGGGGCGTGCTGGGCAGGGTTGGGGGGAAGCCGTCTGCCGGAGGTGGGCCCAGGGTTGGGGTTTCCGGTGGAGAGGATGGCGGGGGCGTCTTGCCGGGGGCGGGGATCAGCTGGATCCAGGCGGCGGGGGCGGTGTTGCCGGTCAGGGCGGGGGGCGAGGGTGATGGGGAAAGCGGCGTTACCCGATAGTGGAGTTCGGGTGATCTTTCGGAAGGCCCGAATGCCAGCAGAATGCCGAACCCGGCCACGGTCAAGACGATCACCACGGATATGGCGGACGCCAGCCGGCCCTGCCCACCTGGGCGAATGGCTCCAAAGCGTGACAAGTCGTGATTCCCTGTGATTGAGCGGTGATTGAGGCTGTGATTGTTGTGCGAGCATTCCACTGCTGCGGCTAGTGTGGTCCATCACCCGCGGAAGCCGGCGAGCTTTCCCGATACGACCGCAGGGAGCTGTCCCCCATGCATCACCCGACCGAGCCGGACAAGCCCGAGATCCTCGACGGACCGGGCGAGGAGCCTCGGCGCGCACGCCGTACCCCCTCCAAGAAGAACAAGACGATCATCATCGTCGCGTCGGCCCTGGTGGTCGCGCTCGCGGCGGGAGGCGCCGGCTTCTTCCTGGCCAACGGCGACAAGACCCCGGCCGGGGGTACACAGCCGCAGACCGTTCAGCAGACGCGGCAGCAGAAGCCGGATCCGCGGCTGGCGGAGGACGAGGACGCCTCGGTGGGCGACGTCACCACCGACGCGCCGAAGGACGGCGACACCGCCGACGAGAACCTTCCCCAGGACGCCGTCCCCCAGAACCCCAACCCGCAGGTCCCGGCCAAGCCGAACACCGCCGACCCCGGAACGCCCAAGCCCGGAACGGGTAAGCCCAGCACGGACAAGCCGGGTTCGGCAGGCAACAACACCACCGCCCCGGACAACCCGGCGGACGGCCCGGCCGGCGAGCTGACCGGCCAATGCGCCGCATCCGGCTGCTGACCCACCCCAACCCCTGACCAGTTCCGTCCGCGTGCCGGAAATCTCGCGTCGCGGGTGGAGTGGTCGGGCGGTTCTGGGGGTGAATGGACCTTCTGGGTGGCCTGGTGTGACCGTAGGTTCCGGGTATGACAAGTCAGAAGGCCGCCGTCCTGCGAGCTCTGCACGTGCCCGGCGATCCCCTGGTCCTGCCGAACGTCTGGGACGCCGCGTCGGCGCGGGCCGTTCGGGAGGCGGGGTTCGCCGTCGTGGCGACCGGGAGTGCGGCGATCGCGCGTGTGCTCGGCTACGACGACGGCGAGGCCACGCCGGTGGCCGAGATGCTGGCCGCGGTGGGGCGGATCGCGCGGGTCGTGGAGGTGCCGGTGACCGCCGACATCGAGCGCGGCTACGGGCTCAAGCCGGCCGAGCTGGTGGAGCGCCTGCTGGCGACGGGCGCCGTGGGCTGCAACCTGGAGGATTCCGACCCCGGCACCGGCCAGATGATCGACCCGGCGGAGCAGGCGGACTTCCTGGCCGAGGTACGGGCCGCCGCCGGAGGAGACCTGGTGATCAACGCTCGTGTCGACACCTTCCTGGGCGGCGCCGGGACGCGGGAGGACGCGGTGGCCAGGGCCCATCGGTACCTGGAGGCGGGCGCCGACTGCGTCTACCCGATCCTCGCCCCGGACCCCGCCGCCCTGGCCGCGGCGATCGGCGGGCCGGTGAACGTGATCTTCCACAAGGGTTCACCGTCCCTGGCCGAACTGGCCGCGATGGGGGTGGCCAGGGTGAGTTTCGGTCACGGGTTGCACGCCGCGGCGCATGCCCATGCCGTTCACCTGTTCGGCCGGGTCCGCGAAGGGCACAACCCCTATCTGTAGGTGAACCGCCGTCAGGCGTTCGCATACCCTGGCGGCGTGCTTGTCGCCGCGGCCGTCTGCCCGCATCCTCCGCTGATCGTGCCCGAGCTCGCCGGTGCCGCCGCCCCCGAGCTCGACGGTCTGCGCGCCGCCTGCGCGGAGGCCGTGGCCGCCCTGCGTGCCGCCGCCCCCGACCTGCTGCTCGTCGTCGGCGGTGACGACACCACACGCGAGTACGGCCCGCGCTCGGCGGGTTCGCTGGGCCCCTGGGGCGTGGACGTCAGGACCGGCGCGGGCGAGCCGGTGCTGCCGTTGTCGCTGACGATCGGGCGATGGCTGCTGGACGGTGACCCGGACGGGTTCCTGGCGGTGGCCGTGGACGCCGGTCCCGCCCAGTGCCTGGAGCTGGGGAAGCGCCTGGCCTCCGGGTCGCGGGTCGCGCTGCTGGTCATGGCCGACGGCTCGGCCAAGCTGACCGGCAAGTCCCCCGGCTACCTGGACCCCGCGGCGGAGCCGTACCAGAGAAGGCTGGTCAAGGCGCTCGCCGAGGCGGACCTCGCGGCGCTCGCCGAGCTCGACCCCGGCGAGGCGGCGGAGCTGTGGGCCGGCGGGCGGGCGCCGCTGCAGGTGCTGGCCGGAGCGGCGGCGGGGGTGGAGTTGCGGCCGGAGCTGGTGCTGGAGTGCGCGCCCTACGGGGTCGGGTATGCGGTGGCGGTCTGGAGTTAGGGGCGCTTCGGGACCTGGACGGTCATGAGGTCGCGGGCCACGATCACGTCGCCGTCGAAGACCGCGCGGGCCTCCTCCAGGAAGACCGGCTCGGCGTCGAGGCCGTAGCGCTCGGAGAAGTGGGTCAGGACCAGGCGGCGCGCGCCCGATTCCTTGGCCACGAGCGCGGCCTCCTGCGCGGTCAGATGGCCGTACTCCTTGGCCAGGGCGGCTTCCGCCGACAGGAACGTCGACTCGATGACCAGCAGGTCCACGCCGTCGGCCAGGGCGAAGACGTTCTCGCACAGGCGGGTGTCCATGATGAACGCCGCCGACTGGCCGGGGCGTGGCGTGCTGCACATCTCCAGCGTGACGCCGCGTAGCACGCCTTCCTGCTGCAGAACGCGCACGTCGGGGCCGGTGATGCCGTGCCTTCTGAGGCGTTCAGGGAGCATGCGGCGGCCGTCGGGTTCCTGGAGGCGGTAGCCGTACGACTCGACGGGGTGGGACAGGCGGCGCGCGGTCAGCGGCGGCAGGGTGGCGGTGTCGCCGGAGACGGGGTGTTCGGTGATGGCCTCGGTGTCGGTGAAGACCGCGGCGTGGCGCAGGCGGTTCCAGTACTGCTCGCCGCTGGCCGGGTAGACCGCTTTGACCTCGTGTTGCACGCGGTCGCGCGCGATGCGCTGGACGATGCCGGGCACGCCGAGGCAGTGGTCGCCGTGGAAGTGCGTGACGCAGATCCAGTGCAGCTGGCTGGAGCTGAGCCCGGCGTACAGGAGCTGGCGCTGGCTGCCCTCGCCGGGATCGAACAGGTAACCCTGCCCATCCCACCGCAAAACATAGCCATTGTGATTACGGTGTCGGGTAGGGACCGCGCTTGAGGTGCCCAGCACGACCAGTTCACGAGAGGACACGATGCTCACCGTCGCCTACGCTCAGCTGCCGACGCCCGTCGGCGCCTTCCATGTGGCCGTCACCGAGGACGGGCTGGTCGCGACGGGCTGGCGTCCGCTCCAGGTCGGCCTCGACGAGGTTCATGACCCGGATCGTACGGCTTTCGTGCTCGATGAGCTGAAGCTTTATTTCGCCGGTGAGCTCAAGGCGTTCGAGACGCCCATCGACTGGAGTCTCATGGCGGGGTCGCGGCGGGCGGTGCTACGGGCCCTGCACGGCGTGCCGTACGGGAAGGTCGTCACCTACGGCGAGCTCGCCCAGCTGAGCGGCACGAGCGTGCCCGCACGCGGGATCGGGTCGATCATGGGCTCGAACCCGATCCCGATCGTGGTGCCCTGCCACCGCGTGCTCGCGGCGGCGGGCCTGGGCGGCTTCAGCGGCGGTATCGGCGTGGAGACCAAACGCTGGCTGCTCACCCACGAGGGCTACCTACAGCCCACGCTGCTGGATCTCTAGCCTTCCTTGCCGTCGATCTTGTCGGCGGCGTCCTTGGCCATGTCGGTGCCCTTGGCGATGTGCTCGTCGAACTTGCCGCCGGTGGCCTCGCTCGCGGCCGTGGAGGCCTTGTCGATGCCCTGGTTGGCGGCGTCCTCGGCCTTCTCGCGCAGGCCGTCCATCATGCCGCCCGCCGAGTCCTGAGTCTGACCGGCGGTGTCTTTGGCCTGTTCGGGGATGTTCTTCAGCTTCTCGTCGTGCCCGCCGAACATCTCCTTGACCTTGTCGAAAATCGACATGTCTTCCCCCGATGTCTCATTGACGGCCCCCCCGAGCCGTCGTCTCCTTCATACCCCTTGTGTTGACACACTTATCGGTGTGCGCAAGCAGCCTGTCATCGCCGTCGTGGGGCCCACCGCGGCCGGAAAGTCCGATCTCGCCGTGGATCTGGCCCTCCGGCTGGGGGGCGAATGCATCAATGCCGACTCCATGCAGCTTTACCGAGGAATGAACATTGGAACGGCCAAACTCTCCCAAACCGAGCAAAGAGGTGTTCCTCACCATCTGCTCGATATCTGGGATGTGACCGTCACCGCCAGCGTGGCCGAGTACCAGAGGCTGGTCCGGCCCCTGCTGGACAAGCTGGAGGTGCCGATCCTCGTCGGCGGGAGCGGCCTGTACGTGCGCGCCGCCCTCGACGACCTCGACTTCCCCGGAACCGACCCGGCGGTCCGCGTCCGGCTGGAGGCGGAGCTGGCCCAGGTGGGGCCCGCCGTCCTGTACGAGCGGCTGCGGGCGAGCGACCCCAAGGCCGCAGAGGCGATCCTGCCCAGCAACGGCCGGCGGATCGTGCGCGCGCTGGAGGTCATCGAGTTCTCCGGGCGCCCCTTCTCGGCGACGATGCCCTCTTACGAGGCGCTGTACCCGAGTGTCCAGATCGGTCTCGACGTGCCGCGCCCCGAACTGGACGCCCGCATCGAGCTGCGGGTCGGGCGGATGTGGGAGGCGGGCCTGGTCGACGAGGTGCGGGTCCTGCTCGATGAGGGCCTGGCGGACGGCCGTACGGCAGGCCGCGCCCTGGGATACGCCCAGGTCATGAAATATCTGGCGGGGGAGTGGACCGAGGAGGAGGCGTTCGCCGAGACCGTCCGGGCCACCCGGCGCTTCGCCCGCCGCCAGGAGTCGTGGTTCCGCCGCGACCCCCGCGTGGTCTGGCTGCCCTACGACGCGCCCGATCTGCTGGGACTTGCGGTCGATAGGCTTGGGTCATGAAGTTTCTGAAGGGCCACGGTACTGAGAACGACTTCGTCATCATCCCCGACCCGGATGGCGAGATCGACCTGTCGGCCGCGCTCGTGGCCGAGATCTGCGACCGCCGCACCGGCCTCGGCGCCGACGGCGTGCTCCGCGTGGTCCGCAGCAAGACCAGCCCCGAGGTCTCCGAGCAGGCCGGGCAGACCGAGTGGTTCATGGACTACCGCAACGCCGACGGCAGCATGGCCGAGATGTGCGGCAACGGCGTACGCGTCTTCGCCCGCTACCTGGTCGACGCCGGTCTCGCCGAGCCGGGCGAGTTCGGCATCGCCACCCGCGGCGGCGTCCGCAAGGTCCGCCTCGGGGCCGAGGGGGACGTGACGATAGACATGGGCAAGCCCACGGTGTACGGCGAGAGCGTCACCTCCGTCTCCGGCCAGGAATACACCGGCCTGCACGTCGACATGGGCAACCCGCACCTGGCCTGCGCCATCGGCGACCCCGTCGTCCAGCTCGACCTGACCCACCAGCCGGCCTTCGACCCCGGTGTCTTCCCCAGCGGCGTCAACATCGAGCTGTTCAACGCCGTGGGCCCGCGCCGCGCGGTCATGCGCGTCTTCGAGCGCGGCTCCGGCGAGACCCGCTCGTGCGGCACGGGGGCGGTTGCCACCGCCGTCGCCGCCGCCCACCTGAGCGGCGAGGTCACCGGCGAGTGGATCGTGGAGGTCGCCGGCGGCCGGCTCACGGTCACCCTCGACGAGGAGACCAGCTACCTCAGCGGACCGGCGGTGATCATCGCCTCCGGCGACCTGACCCTTGCAGAATAATGTTCTCCTGAGCGATGCTGGGCGCATGGCTGATCCACAGACCACCGCGATCGAGGTCAAAGCGCCCATCGGCGTCCTGGGCGGCAACTTCATGCTGTCGAGGGAGGCCAAGGCACTCTGCGAGGAGTACGGCCTCGGCCCACGCGAGCTCTACTTCCGCGGGCGCTGCGGCGTGCTCGGCGAGTGCGAGGCCGACGTGGTCACCTCCGTGGCTATCTTCTTCCCGCCGGAGCACGTCGCGCAGAACTGGGACGCCGGCCGCAAGATGCCCGTCGAGCAGGCGGTCGAGCTCTACACCGGCGCCTGCCACGCGTGGGGGCGCCGCAAGCTCGGCGGCTTCGACGGCTGCGCCAGGATCGCCGAGCTGCTCGAACCGGTCGTCGAGAAGGCCTCGCCGGTCGGGGCTCCGTTGTTCGCCGGGTGGCGGGCCGTACCCCTGCCCGATGACGCGCCCGCGCGGGCGACGCAGCTCATGCACGTCGTGCGGGAGCTACGGGGCGGTCTGCATGCCAATGCGGTGATCGCGGAAGGGATGCATCCGCTGGACGCCATCCTCGCCGCCTCGCACGAGGGCACCCCGTTCGGACGGGCGACCGGCGAGTCGATCGCGCGGTTCTTCACCTGGCCGGAGCCCTATCCGCAGCTCCCCGCCGAGGTGATCGAGCGCCGGGCGAAGATCGAGGAGACGACCGATCGGCTCATGGCTCCGGTATTTTCTGTCCTGAACGCGGCTGAATCGGATGAGCTGATAGGCCTTCTCCGTTTGGGGCACGCCCATTGACCTGGCAGACTGACTCCCCATGGACGTGGACATCTGGGCCTGGGTCGGCGACACCCAGCAGCAGCTTTCCGAGGCGGGCAACGTTGGCCTCGCCATGGCGCTGGGAGACCTCCCCGCACAGGCCTACGAGGGCCGCTATCCCCAGCTCGACGTGATGGCCCCGGCCATCGCGCAGCAGGCGGAGCAGCTCGGGCTGCCCTGGCTCGAGTTCTACGCCCGCTATTGGCATCTCGTGGGCCGGGTCGGCGACCGGGCCCAGGGCGCGGTGGCGATCGGCGACGCCGAGGAGTTGCTCGCCTTCGCCCAGCGCGAAGAGGTGCGTGACTGCCCCGCGGCCCCGGCCGCCGTCGAGGCGCTCGCCCTGGCCTGGGCCAACGCCGACGGCCCCGGCTACGCCGAGCAGCGCCTGGAGAAGCTGGGTGCGGCCATCGAGGGCCTGTCCGCCGACCAGCCCGCCTACACCGGTCTGGTGACGCAGTACGTCGCGGCCCTGGTCGACGCCGGGCGCGCCGAGGAGGCCGTCACCTACGCCGAGTCCGCCGTCGAGCAGCTGCGCGCCGTCGACAAGCCGGCCAGCTGGGAGCTCGGCGCCGCGAGCGCCCACGCGCTGCTGACCGCGGGCCGCGCCGAGGCCGCGCTGACCGCGCTGCAGGCCGCCGCGGACTTCCCGGCCGACGACCCGCCCGCCAAGCCCCACCGCGACGGTGTACGCCGCGCACGCATCCTCGCCGAGCTCGGCCGTACCGCCGAGGCCGTGGACGCGCTGCCCGACCTCGACGTCGTGGGCAACCACCCGCGCGACTTCGTCGAGTGGGCGCAGGTCGTGCTCAAGCTGGCCGGTTCCTCGCAGATCACCAACACCTGGCAGCTCGGCCGCGTCCTGCGCCAGTGGATCGACTACTTCAGCATGATGGGCGGCTACCAGGCCCGCGTCGAGCTGGCCCTGGTCGCCGGCGACCTGGCCATCGCGCGCCAGGGCGTGTGGCAGGCGCGGCTGCTGGCCGACCTCGCCGAGCAGTTCTCCGGCGAGCTGCGCGAGCCGGAGAGCGTCACCGGGCGCATCGCCGGCCTGCGCGCCGCCGCCGACGCCACCGCCGAGCCGGAGGCTCCCGGCTCCGAGGACGAGCGGGTCGCCTACTTCGACGCCGCCGACGGCTTCAACGCCGACCCCGAGAAGTGGGTCGGCTGGCTGGCCCCGATCTCCGGCTCCGACCTGGAGGCCACCCGCCGTCACACCACCACGCTCGGCTTCCTCGGCTACCCGGCCACCGGCGCCGACATCTACTGGAAGATGCTCGTCGACTCCGGCGACATCGCCACGGCCGACCCCGACGACGTCGCGTACCTGACCACGCTGCTCATCGAGGCCCGTCAGGACGAGCGGCTCGAGCAGATGGCCGCGATGCTGCCGCACGCCGCCCAGCACCTCACCCTCGCCCGCCTGCACAGCGCCCGCGAGCGCTGGGCCGAGACCGCCGCCGAGGGCGAGCACGCCATCGCCGCCGGCGCCGGCACGGAGGCGCGCCGCCTGGTCTCGGGCGCCGCGCAGCAGCTCGACGACAACGCCCGCGGTGCCCAGGTGCTGCTGGAGGTCCTCGACGAGCTCAACGACGAGGACGTCTGGCGCATGGTCGTGATGGCCACCGCCGCCGAGGACTGGGACACCGTCCGCAAGGGCGCGGCCAAGATCGGGATGCCGATCCAGTCCACCGAGGGCCCGATCGAGGAGGAGATGGGCCTGATCCGGGTCATCCTCCCGGCGCCCGACGGCGGTCAGCGGCAGGTGCTGTCGATCCGTACCGGCCCGGCCACGGCGCGCCTGGCGCTGCCGCAGCCGCGTGGCATGGAGTACAACGCCGGCGACCTGGTCGTCTTCGACCCGCAGCTGCTGGAGCCCATCCCCGACGACCCGAAGGAGCAGGAGAACTTCGTGCCGCCGTTCGCGGCCGTGAGCATCCTGCGTCCCGGCGGCTACGTCAGCTACTTCTTCGACGGCGCCGCGCCGTCCGAGAGCGACTGGGCCGAGTTCACCGAGGTCATGGCCGAGCGCGGCTGGCCGATGTGGGTCTACTCGGAGGAAAACTACACCGTCACCCACCCGAGCTCCGGCGAGACGCTGCCCGGCGTCTACGGCTGGGTCGCCGTCCCGCCGGACGTCGCCGCGACCGATGTCGACGCCCTGCTCGACGACGCCACCGAGCGCTGGTCGCACCCGCTGGCCTGGCTCGACCTGGCCCGCGAGATCGACGTCGAGGTCGAGCGGCACGAGCGCATCGTCAAGGAGTACGGTCTCTGATGATCGACAAGTTCAGGCTCGACGGGAAGGTGGCCATCGTCACCGGGGCTTCGTCGGGCCTGGGCGTGGCCTTCGCCCGCGGGCTGGCGCAGGCGGGGGCCGACATCGTTATCGGCGCCCGGCGGGCCGACCGGCTCGACGGGACCCGGAAGCTGGTCGAGGAGGCCGGGCGGCGTTGCCTGGCCGTCGCGACCGACGTGACCGTGGTCGAGCAGTGCCAGGCGCTGGTCGAGGCGGCTGTGGCGGAGTTCGGGCAGGTCGATGTTCTGATCAACAATGCCGGGGTGGGCACGGCCGTACCGGCGCTGCGGGAGAGTCCCGAGGAGTTCCGGCGGGTGATCGACATCAACCTGCACGGGAGCTACTGGATGGCGCAGGCGTGCGCGCGCGTCATGCGGCCCGGGTCGTCGATCGTCAACATCGGCAGCATCCTCGGTGAGACCACGGCGGGGCTGCCGCAGGCGGCCTACAGCGCGTCGAAGGCCGGGGTCATCGGGCTGACCCGTGATCTGGCGCAGCAGTGGACGGGGCGGCGCGGGATCCGGGTCAACTGCCTGGAGCCCGGTTTCTTCGCCTCGGAGATGACGGATGAGTACAGCGCCGGGTACCTGGAGCGCATGCTGGAGCAGCGGGTGGTGATGGGCCGGGTGGGCGAGGCCGATGAACTCGTGGCGGCGGCGGTGTTTCTGGCGAGCGAAGCCTCGTCGTACATCACGGGCGTGACGCTGCCGGTTGACGGTGGGATTCTGCTGACCTGATAGGTTGCTCGCTGATCTTCACGTTTCGGAGGGATTTATGGGCGACATCGACCGTCTTGCGGCAGTTATCAGGGACGACCGGCCTTGGGGTGGGTTTGAGCGCTTCACCCTGAATGAGATGTCGACCGTGAAGATCATCGATGTGGCGCCCGGTCAGCGGCTCAGCCTTCAGCGGCACACCTCGCGCGACGAGCTGTGGGTGGCGCTGGACCCGGGCTGCGTGTTCGAGATCGACGGCGAGCGCACGGAGCCCGGCGTTGGTGACCGGGTTCTGATCCGCGCCGGCCAGACCCACCGCCTCAGCAGCTCCGGCCCCGCCACCCGCATCCTCGAGATCGCCTTCGGCCACTTCGACGAGGACGACATCGAGCGCCTCGAGGATGTGTACGGGCGTTCTTAGTTTTTCCTTCTGTTACGGCAAGCCAGGCTGACGCCACCCGCCGTCGCTCGTTGACGCCGATCGGGGGGATCGCTTCTCACGTCGGACGTGGTCCCCACCGCAACGGCCCTCCTTAACCGGCTCCCGGGCTCGCTGTCCGTCCGTTGCCTTCTTCGAGCCGAGTGCCCTCCGCCTCGTTCGCCCCTGGCTCCTGTTTCTTGGCCCCGGCTTCTGTCCCTTGTTGCCCCTTCGGCTTCTGGCTCTGGTTGCCCTTTGGGTTTGTCGGCTTCTGGGCTGTGGATGTCCTGGGGTTTCGGGGTGTTTGGCTTGATGTCATGTTTGGGTTGGTGGCTGTGGGGCTCTTGTTTGGGGGTCGGGTGGGCTCTATGTTCGTTGCGTAGTCCGGTACGTGTTGCGTATTAGGGAACAACCGGAGGGCGCATGGTGTCCCGGCCGCGGTTAGTGATCATTGGAGCCGGCATTGTGGGCTGTGCCCTGGCCGATGAGCTCACCGGGCGGGGGTGGACCGACGTCACCGTGGTCGAGCAGGGGCCCCTGTACGCCGCGGGCGGGTCGAGTTCTCATGCGCCCGGGCTGGTGTTCCAGACCAATCCGTCCAAGACGATGACGGAGTTCGCCACCTACACGGTCAACAAGTACAGCGGGCTCTCGCTCGACGGGCAGTGGTGCTTCAAGCAGGTCGGCGGGCTGGAAGTGGCCACCACGCCCGAACGGCTCGCGGACCTGCGGCGGCGCCAGGGGTGGGCCGAGGCGTGGGGTGTGCACGGTGAGGTGATCAGTCCCGAGCGGTGCCTTGAACTCTGGTCTCCGCTCGATCCCGCTCGGGTGCTGGGCGGGTATTTCGTGCCTACTGATGGGCTGGCCAACTCACTGCGGTGCGGCGAGGCGCAGGCGCGGCGGGCGATCGAGCGGGGGGCGCGGTTCCTGCCGCACCACACCGTGGTCGGGATCGAACAGCAGGGCGGGCGTGTCACCGGGGTGGCGGTCGAGGCCGGTGCTGAGGGGCTCGAGTATCGGGTCATACCCGCTGATGTCGTGGTCAGCGCGGCGGGGTTCTGGGGGCCGGGCATCGGGGCGATGGCGGGCGTCAGCGTGCCGTTGCTGCCGCTGGCTCATCAGTACGCGCGGTCGGAGCCGCTGGCCGTACTGGAAGGAAATCCTGAAGCGGTACGGCCCATCCTGCGGCACCAGGACAGAGACCTGTATTTCCGGGAACACGGGGATCAGATCGGCGTCGGGTCCTATGCGCACCGGCCGATGCCGGTCCGGCAGGAGGAGATCGGGCCCAACGGCACCACGATGCCGTCGGTACAGGCGTTCACCGAAGAGGACTTCGAACCTGCCTGGCGGGACGCCGTCGAACTGCTGCCCGCGCTCAAGGAGTCGGCCTACACCGACGGGATCAACGGGATCTTCTCCTTCACACCGGACGGGTTCCCGCTGATCGGGGAGGCGCCGCAGCTCGACGGGTTCTGGGTGGCCGAGGCGGTGTGGGTGACGCATTCGGCAGGGGTGGCCAAGGCACTGGCGGAGGTGCTGGTCGACGGGCGTTCCAGCTTCGACCTGCATGAATGCGAGCTGAACCGGTTCGAGCCCGTCCACCTCGCGCCCGCCTTCATCGAGGAACGCGGCAAGCGGAACTTCGTCGAGGTCTACGACATCATCCATCCGCTCCAGCCGATGGAATCGCCCCGTCCTCTGCGGACCAGCCCTTTCTATCCGCG
The DNA here is from genome assembly GCF_042740555.1 of Nonomuraea sp. NPDC059007. Classification (NCBI taxonomy): domain Bacteria; kingdom Bacillati; phylum Actinomycetota; class Actinomycetes; order Streptosporangiales; family Streptosporangiaceae; genus Nonomuraea; species Nonomuraea sp. NPDC059007. The sequence continues at coordinate 97,298 of NZ_JBHYJD010000013.1, forward strand.
TCAGCGGGAGCTCGGGGCGTTCTTCCTGGAGGGGGCGGGGTGGGAGCGTCCGCAGTGGTTCACAGCCAATGCCCCGCTTTCCGATGGTGATCCCGGGCGGCGGGATGACTGGGCGGCGCGGTACTGGTCGCCGATCGCCGCTGCCGAGTCCCACCACACCCGTGAACAGGTCGCCCTCTACGACATGACGCCGCTCAAGCGGATCGAGGTGGCGGGGGCCGGGGCGGCGGCGTTCTTGCAGCGGATGACGACGAACAATGTGGACAAGAAGCCCGGTTCCGTGACGTACACGCTGCTGCTCGACGCCGGTGGCGGGGTGCGGTCCGATCTCACGGTCGCGCGGCTGGCCGAGGAGCGGTTCCAGGTCGGCGCCAACGGGAACCTCGACCTCGACTGGCTGCGGCGGCACGCGCCGGGCGATGTGCAGGTTCGGGACATCACGCCCGGGACATGCTGTGTGGGGGTGTGGGGGCCACGGGCCCGCGAACTGGTGCAGCCGCTCACGGACCTGGACATGTCTCATGAGGGGTTCCGGTATTTCACCTGTAAGCAGGGCTATATCGGGCATGTGCCGGTGACCGCCATGCGTGTGTCGTATGTGGGGGAGCTGGGCTGGGAGCTCTACACCACGTCCGACCTGGGCCTCAAGCTCTGGGACACGCTCTGGGCGACGGGGCTGCCGATCGCGGGTGGGCGGGCGGCGTTCAACAGCCTGCGGCTGGAGAAGGGGTACCGGTTGTGGGGCGTGGACATGACGCCTGAGCACAACCCGTACGAGGCGGGGCTGGCCTTCGCCGTCCGGGAGGACAAGGACTTCCTCGGCCGGGACGCGCTGTCCAAGGAGATCACGCGCAAGCTCGTGCCGCTGCTGACGGCCGAGGTCGTGATGGGCAAGGAGCCGGTACGGCACGGCGGCGCCACGGTCGGCTACACCACCAGCGCCGCCTACGGCCACACCATCGGCCGCCCGATCGCCTACGCCTGGTTGCCGATCGACCTCACCACTCCGGGGACAGAGGTGGAGGTCGCCTACTTCGGCCGCCCCGTCCCGGCCGAGGTCGCCGCCGAGCCCCTGTTCGACGCCAAGATGGAGAAGATCCGACGATGACCCGATCGACGGAACCCCCACCAACCCCACCCCAGCCCGCGACACCGGACCAGAACCCCCGATACCCCGGTCGGTCAGACCCGCGGCTGTCAGACCCAGGTGGGTCAGACTCCGGTGGGTCAGACTCCGGTGGGTCGGACTCGGGGTGGTCGGACACGGGTGGGTCGTGCCCGGGGCTGTCGGTCCGGGCAATGACAGGTCGGAGGTCGACGGGCTCGGGTGGGTCAGGCCGGAGGCTGCCAGGCCCCGGTTGGTCGGACACGGGGTGGTCGGACCCGGGTGGGTCGTGCCCGGGGCTGTCGGTCCGGGGTATGACAGACCGGAGGCTGACGGGCTCGGGTGGGTCGGGGCGGAGGCTTTCGGGTCCCGGTTGGCCGGAGCAGGGGTTGGCGGGTCTTGGGTTGTTGTGGGGTGGGGAAGGGTGGAGGCGGGCGGCGTGAGGCATCCTGAGTTTCTGTGGCGGAATCCTGAGCCGAAGCCCGCCTACGACGTGGTCATCGTCGGCGCCGGTGGGCATGGGCTGGCCACCGCCTACTACCTGGCCAAGAACCATGGGATCACCAACGTGGCCGTCCTGGAGAAGGGCTGGCTGGCCGGCGGCAACATGGCCAGGAACACCACGATCATCCGTTCCAACTACCTGTGGGACGAGAGCGCCGCCATCTACGAGCACTCGCTCAAGCTCTGGGAGGGGCTCAGCGACGACCTCGGCTACGACCTGCAGTTCAGCCAGCGGGGTGTGCTCAACCTCGCCCACAACCTGGCCGACGTCCGCGAGGGCAGGCGCAGGGTCAACGCCAACCGCCTCAACGGCGTCGACGCCGAGTGGCTGGAGGCGGACGAGGTCAAGAAGTTCTGCCCGGTCGTCAACGTCTCGGACTCCGCCCGCTACCCGGTCCTCGGCGCCACGCTGCAGCGGCGGGGCGGCATCGCCAAGCACGATCACGTCGCCTGGGCCCTGGCCCGCAAAGCGGACGCCTACGGCATAGACCTCATCCAGAACATCGAAGTCACAGGCTTCGAAATGGTGAAAAATCGGGTCTTGGCCGTCCAGACGACCAGAGGACGGATCGCGGCCGGGAAGGTCGCGCTCGCGGCCGCCGGGCACACCTCCGTGCTCGCCGCCAAAGCCGGGTTCCCGCTGCCGCTGCAGTCCCACCCCCTCCAGGCCCTCGTCTCCGAACTGCTGGAGCCGGTCCTCGACTGCGTCGTGATGTCCAACGCCGTCCATGTCTACGTCAGCCAGGCCCACAAGGGCGAACTGGTCATGGGCGCCGGAATCGACTCCTACAACTCCTACGGCCAGCGCGGCGCCTTCCACGTCATCGAAGCCCAGATGGCCGCGGCCCTGGAGCTGTTCCCGATCTTCAGCCGGGTCCGGGTGCTGCGCACCTGGGGCGGCGTCGTGGACGTCTCGCCCGACGCCTCCCCGATCATCGGCAGGACGCCGGTCGACGGCCTGTTCGTCAACGCGGGCTGGGGCACCGGCGGCTTCAAGGCCACCCCCGGCTCCGGCTGGGTCTACGCCCACACGATCGCCCATGACGAGCCGCATCCGCTGGCCGTACCCTTCGCGCTGGAGCGGTTCACCACCGGCGCCCTCATCGACGAGCACGGAGCCGCGGCGGTGGCGCACTGATGATGCTGATCGACTGCCCGCACTGCGGGCCACGCGACGAGAACGAGTTCACCTACGGCGGCCAGGCCGGGATCACCTACACCCCGGACGCGGACGACGAGGCGTGGGCCGGATACCTGTTCATGCGCGACAACCCCAAGGGCTGGTTCCACGAGCGCTGGTTCCACGCGCACGGCTGCCGGACCTGGTTCACCGTGCACCGCCACACCGTCACCCACGAGATGAGGCCGCACCCGTGAGGTTCACCTTCGACGAGCGGACCTACGAGGGGCGGCCGGGCGACACGCTCGCCGCCGCGCTGCTGCGCAACGGCGTGCGCGTGGTCGGGCGCAGCGTCGACCTGGGCCGCCCGCGCGGCGTCTTCTCCGCGGGCCCCGAGGAGCCGAACGCGCTGGTCCGCGTGGGCGCCGACCCCATGCTCGCGGCCACGACGGTCGAGCTGTACGAGGGCCTGGCCGCGTGGAGCCTGCGCGGCAAGGGCCGCGTCGACCTGTCCGAGCCGGACGGGCGCCGCTGCGACAAGGGTTACCTGCACTGCGACGTGCTCGTGGTCGGCGGCGGCCCGGCGGGGCTGGCCGCGGCGCTGGCGGCCGGCGAGTCGGGCGCGCGCGTCATCCTGGTGGACGACCAGCCGGCGTTGGGCGGCGACCTGCTCGCCGGCCGGGCCACGCTGGACGGCCTGCCCGCCCTCGACTGGGTGGCCGAGGTCGCGCACCAGCTCGCGGTGCTGCCCGAGGTGCGGGTGCTGACCAGGACCACCGCGATCGGCTACTACGACGACAACTACCTGACCGCGGTGGAGAAACGCGGCTCGGGCGAGCGCCTGTGGCATCTGCGGGCGCGCCGCGTGGTGCTGGCGACGGGCGCGCAGGAGCGCTCCCTGGCCTTCCCTGACAACGACCGTCCCGGCGTGATGCTCGCCTCCGCGGCGCGTACCTATGCCAACAGGTACGGCGCGCGGCCCGGCACCAGAGCGGTGGTCTTCACCTGCGCCGACTCCGGGCACGAGGCCGCCCGCGACCTGGCGGCGGCGGGGGTGGAGGTGCTCGCGGTCCTCGACGCCCGCGACGGCGCGGAGATCACCGGCACCACCGCCGACGCGGAAGGGGTGCTCACCGGCGTCCGTACGCGCGGCGGCGGGCGGTTCGCGGCCGATCTGCTGGCCGTGGCGGGCGGGTGGAACCCGGTGGTGCACCTGTTCAGCCAGTCGCAGGGCAGGCTGCGGTTCGACGAGGAGTTGCAGGCGTTCGTGCCGCACCTGTCGGCGCAGGCCGAGCGCTCGGCCGGGGCGTGCAGAGGCCTGTACGGCACCGCCGAGGCGATCGCGGACGGCTTCGCCGCCGGTTCCCAGGCGGCGGGGCTGACCGGGTTCGCCGAGCGGGACAGCCACCATGTCCCGAGCAGTGACGAGCCGCCCCGGAGGCCGCCCGCCGCGCTCTGGGTGATGGGCGACGATCCCGCGACGTCCTTCGCCGACCTCCACCGCGACGTCACCGTGGCCGACCTCCAGCGCGCCTCCGGCACCGGCATGCGCTCGGTGGAGCACGTCAAGCGCTACACCACCGCGGGCACCGGGGCCGACCAGGGCAAGACGGCGGGCGCGGTGGTCGTGGGCGTCATGTCCGCGCTGCTCGGGACGGCGCCGGGCCAGATGGGGACGACGACGTTCCGCCCGCCGTACACGCCGGTGTCCTTCGCGACGCTGGCGGGGCGCGACCGCGGCGCGCTGTCGGACCCCGTGCGGACCACCGCCATGCACGAGTCGCACCTCGCCAGGGGCGCGGTCTTCGAGGACGTCGGCCAGTGGAAGCGCCCGCGCTACTTCCCCCTCGGCCAGGAGGACATGGACGAGGCGGTGCGGCGCGAGTGCCGCGCGGCGCGGACAAGCGTGGCCGCCATGGACGCCTCCACGCTCGGCAAGATCGACATCAGGGGCGCCGGAGCCGGTGAGTTCCTGGACCGGATCTACACCAACATGTACTCGACGCTGGCCGTGGGCGCCTGCCGCTACGGGCTGATGTGCAAGGCCGACGGCATGGTCTTCGACGACGGCACCACGGCCAGGCTCGGGCCCGATCACTTCCTCATGACGACCACGACGGGCAACGCCGCCGCCGTGCTCGACTGGCTGGAGGAGTGGCATCAGACCGAGTGGCCCGAGCTGGACGTGCGGTTCACCTCGGTGACCGACCACTGGGCGACCGTGGCGGTGGCGGGGCCCAAGGCGCGCGAGGTCGTGGCGGCGCTCGCGCCCGAGGCGGCGGAGCTGGCGTTCATGCGGTGCGTGGAGACGCCGGTCGCCGGGGTGGACGGGCGCGTGTTCAGGATCAGCTTCTCGGGAGAGCTGGCCTACGAGGTCAACGTGCCCTGGTGGTACGGCGCCGCGTTGTGGGAGAGCGTGCTGGCCCTGGGGGCGGTGCCGTACGGGACGGAGGCCATGCACGTGCTGCGCGCCGAGAAGGGCTTCGCGATCGTCGGGCAGGAGACCGACGGGACCGTCACCCCGCAGGACCTCGGCATGGCGTGGATCGTCTCGCGCCGCAAGCCGGACTACGTCGGCAAGCGCTCGCACGCGCGCCCCGACACCGCACGCGAGGGCCGCAAGCGCCTGGTCGGGCTGCGGCCGGAGGCGTTCGTGGAGGAAGGGGCGCAGCTCGTCGCGCCGGGCGGTCGCGAGATGCTGGGTCACGTGACCTCCAGTTACACCGGCGCCGTGCTGGCGATGGTGCGCGACGTCGCGCCCGGCGACCGGCTGGAGGCGGTGTCGGGCGGGCGTACGGTGCCGGTCACGGTGGTCGAGCCGGTCTTCTACGACCCGGACAACACCCGCCGCGACGGCGACCAGGTAGAGCGCGTCGGCACGGTGGGGGAGTGGCGGCCGGAGAGCCCGGCCGCGCGGTTCGCCCACCGCTTCCTGGCCGCGAGCTCCGAGCGGGTACGGCTGCGCGAGCTGCCGTTCGTGCGCATGTGGGAGGTCCGGGGCCAGGACCCGGGGCAAGGACTGCGCCTGGGCCCCGCCTGGTGGCTGGTGACCGGGGAGAGCGGCCAGGAGGGCTGGACGGACGTCTCCGGCCAGCGCACCGTGCTGGAGCTGTCCGGCCCGGACGCCGTCGAGGTGCTGGTCACCGGCTGCCCGATCGACCTGCACCCCGCGGTCTTCCCCGGATACGCGCAGACGCTGCTCGGAAAGGCGGGGGTGATCCTGGAACGGACCGCCCCGGACGTCTTCCGCGTCTACGTGCGCTCGTCCTTCACCGGCTACCTGGCCGAATGGCTGCTGGACGCGCTCAGCCACCCTGGCTCTGGGAGCAGTCCTCCTTCGAGGTGACCGGCGCGTCCGGCGCGGTGTCGGAGACCGAGACCTTCAGCTGCGCGGTGGAGGCCAGCAGGCTGCCGACCGGCGCGCCCGCCGCCTTCTCGTCCACGACCACGCTGCGCTCGCCGAGCAGCGCGTAGCTCTCCCCGTCGATGATCAGCTCGGAGCGCTGGCCCCGCCAGACGCCGCCGACGCCGAGCCCCTTACGGCCCGCCGCGTCCTCGGCCCCCTCGGTGACCGTGATGCCGGGCAGCGTGCCCAGCGCCTTGAACAGCGCGGCCCGCTGCGCCGGCGGCATGTACGCCTCACGCAGCAGTTCGCTGGCGCCGTCCCAGACCGCGAACTCGGGCCCGACCTGCTTGTCGCCATCGCTGGGGAAGGTCTTGTGCAGCCACGCCTTCATCGCCTCGGCGTCGGTGGGCAACTGCTTGAGCGTCGCGTAGTCCTTGCTCCACGGGCCCCTCGTGCCGCAGGACGTCAGCGGCATGACCGAGACGCCCCTCTCCTCGTAGGCCTGCTTCGGGATCTCCCAGCCGGGGTAGGCGACCGGGTCGATGCTCTCGATCTGGAGCACGCCGTCACGCCCCTGGGCGTCCTGCTTCCCGTCGGCCCTGAGCCAGATCTTCCGCTTCGTCCGGTACAGCCAGCGCTCCTCCGTGTTCTCGCCGATCGCATACGAGGCGAACATGGTCTGCGACTCGGTGACGACATACTGGTCGTCGCGTGGCTCCAGCTCCTCGACAGCGGCCCCCGCCGCACGGTCGAACACCTGCTCCGCCGACATGAGCGCGATCTTCGGCAGCGCGACGGGCGCGCTCTGCCGCGGGCTCACGCGAGGGGTCTCGGCGGGCAGGAACACGGCCGCGCCCACGCCGACCGCGAGCGCGAGCGCTCCCGCCACGGCGAAGGTGTACGGCTTGCGCCACGCGAGGCGCTTCCTGCCCGCCGCGACCAGCTGATCCCTGGCCATGGCCTTGGTGCCGGGATCGTAGGGGGGGACGTCGGGACGTGCCTGGTTGACCTGGTCGAACTCGTTCATGGTGTGCCTTCCAGGGCGCTGCGGATCTTGGCTCGGGTGCGTGACAGGCGCGAGCGCACGGTGCCCACCGGGATGCCCAGCGCCTCCGACGCCTGCTCGTAGGACAGCTCGGCCCAGGTGACGAGGAACAGCAGTTCCCGCTCGGCCGCGCCGAGCTTGGCCAGGGCGGCGGCCAGGCTGGGGCCGAGCCGTTCGGCGTCCATCCGGTCGACGCTGCGCTGCTCGAACGCCTCGCCGTCCGGCTCGGCCGTGCGGGCGAGCGCCCTGAGCTTCCTGGTCTCGGTACGGCGGTGCTTGGAGATGAGGTTGGCGGCGATGCCGTACAGCCAGGGGCGGGCGTCGGGGCGCGTGAGGTCGTAGCGCCGGCGCTTGCGGAAGGCGACCAGGAAGGTCTCGGCGGTCACGTCGTCGGCCAGGCTCACCTGGTCGGCGCCGAGCCGCCGGGCGGCGTAGCGGTGGATCTCGTCCGCGTGCAGGTCGAAGATGCGGGCGAAACGATCGGGCTCGGCCAGCGACTCCGCGATGACGGCGGCGTCGGCGTCGGCCGTCGGACGGCCGGACAGCGCGGCGCTCACCACAGCGTGAGTCTTTCCATGGGGGCTTTCCTTCCGTAGGGCGCGTTCGCGCCCTTCACCCCGTTCTCACCCGCACCGGCTGTTCGGTTCCCAAGATCTTTTGAAAGGCTGAATCAGGATATTAAGGAATTTGCCCTGTTTAGACTCTAGGGGGAGTCGCTTGACCATTTCTTGGCATGGAGGTTGCGGTGCGCGTACGTCGTCTCGCGGGCGGGCTGGCCGTCGTCGCGGCGCTGGCCGCCGGGTGCGGAGGGTTGCAGGCCGGGGTGGAGCAGGGGACCGACAAGTCCACGACTCCGGTCAAGGCAGGCGAGGCACGCAAGAAGCTGGACAAGCTCTCGGTCAAGGGGCGGGCGCCGCGTACCGGCTTCGAGCGCGAGAAGTTCGGCCCCGCGTGGGCCGACGTCGACCGCAACGGCTGCGACACGCGCAACGACATCCTCAAGCGCGACATGCGCGAGGAGAAGTTCAAGGCGGGCACCCACGACTGCATCGTGCTCACGGGCGTGCTCGACGACCCCTACAGCGGCAAGACGATCAAGTTCAAGCGCGGCAACGACACCAGCATGGCCGTGCAGATCGACCACGTGATCCCGCTGTCCGACGCCTGGCAGAAGGGCGCCCAGCAGTGGGCGGACGGCAAGCGCCGGGAGTTCGCCAACGACCCGCTCAACCTCATGGCCGTCGACGGGCCGCTCAACAGCCAGAAGAGCGACTCCGACGCGGCCACCTGGCTGCCGCCGCGCAAGGGCTACCGGTGCGCCTACATCGCGCGGCAGATCGACGTGAAGGTCAAGTACGCGCTCTGGGTGACGGCCGCGGAGAAAGAGGCCATGGAGCGCGTACTCGACGGGTGCTGAGGATCAGTCGTCGTCGTCGGCCTTCTCGGTCCTGTTCTTGAGCACCTTGCCGCTGGCCGAGTCAAGCTCCAGCTCGTGCTCGGTGCCGCCCTTGATCAGCTCGACGTCCCAGGTGCCGTCGTCGTCGTGGTCGACCGAGCGCACCCAGGCGCCGGGGACCTGCTTCTTGGCGATGTCGATGGCCTGCTCGACCCCGACCTTCGGGGCGACGGGCGCGTTGACCGAGGCGTAGGCGACGCCGCCGCCCGCGAGCAGGACCACGGCGCCGGCGCCGGCGATGACGATCTTCTTGGTGATGTTCATGGGTCAAGAAAAGCGCGATCAACGGTAAAGCCGCGCTGTGGCAACCCTAAGGCTGGGTTAACCCGAGTATCAGCTCGACCGCGGCCCTCGACACCGTCATCGCGCCACCCGACGACTCGGCCGTACGGCGGGCGATGTCCAGGCCCAGCCCGGTGGAGCCGCCCGCACTTGAGCCGCGTTCCTGCAGTTCGGGTGGGAACCCGGGGCCCTCGTCGGCGACGGTCAGGGCGGCGCCCTTCTCGTGCGGCGCCAGCCGTACGGAGAAGGCGACCCCCTCGGGGGTGTGGGCGAAGACGTTGCCCAGCAGCGCGTCCACGCACGCCGCCAGCTCGGCCGCGCCCACCGCGACCTCCAGCGGCCCGCCGGGCAGCTCGACCGTGAGGGCGCGCTCCTGATCCTCGGCCAGCACCGCCCAGAACCGCACCCGATCGCCCACCACCGCCGTCGCGTCGCACGAGGCCTGCGGCGGCCGGACGCCGGTGCGGCCGCGGGCCTCGGTGATGACGGCGTTCACCGCGCGTTCCAGGGCGTCGGCGCGCTCGCCGATGCGGGCCGCCTCCTCCGGGTCGCGCAGCGACTCGGCGTCCAGGCGCAGGCCGGTCAGCGGCGTGCGCAGGCGGTGCGACAGGTCCGCCACCGACTCGCGCTCACTGGCGAGCAGGTCGCCGATCCGGCCCGCCAGGTGGTTGAGCGCCAGGCCCACCGACTCCACCTCGGGCGGCCCGCCCGGCTCCGCCCGCGCCTCCAGGTCGCCTCCCGCCAGCCGGTGGGAGACCCGCGCCAGCTCGTCCACCGGCCGCGTCACCCGCACCGCCAGCCGGTCGGCCAGCACGATCCCCAGCACCACCAGCGCGAGCCCGAGCAACAACAGCGCCAGCCACGCCTCCCGCACACCCGCGAACAGCTCCGCGTCGCTCACGAACACCCGGATCACCACCGGGCCCTGCGCGGACCTGACCGAGACCAGGACCTCCCTGCCGCCCGCCGCCTCCGCGGTCACGCTGCGCCCCGCGCGCGCCAGCCGGACCGCGTCCGACTCCCGCGCTCGCGCGCCCACGACCCGCCCGTCCGGCAGGAACACCGACACGGGCGCGGGCACCCGCTCGACCGCCAGCTCCAGGTCCGGCGTGCCCACGGCCACGACCACCGACTCGGCCGCGCTGGTGGCCCGCGCCATGGCGCCGTTCTCGGCCACCGAGCGGATCAGCAGCGCCATCGGCACCAGCAGCGCGATCAGCACCACCGACGTCGTGGCCGCCACCAGCAGCCCCAGCCAGCGCCTCACGCGGGCCCGACCAGCTTGACGCCGACGCCCCGGACGGTGTGGAGGTAGCGGGGTTCCGAGGCGGTCTCGCCGAGCTTTCTGCGCAGCCACGACAGGTGGACGTCGACGGTCTTGTCGGCGCCGCCGTACGGGAGCTGCCAGACCTCCGTGAGCAGCTCTCGCTTCGAGACCACTTCGCCCGCGCGGGCGGCCAGGTAGTGCAGCACGTCGAACTCCCGCGGCGTCAGGTCCAGCGGTGTCCCGTCGAGCGCCGCCACCCGCGAGCGCGGATCGACGCTCAGCCCGCCGACCTTCACCGACGCGTCAGGGCGATCTTCCGCGGTACGGCGCAGCACCGCCTTGACCCGGGCGTTGAGCTGGGCGGCGCTGAACGGCTTGACCACGTAGTCGTCGGCGCCCGCGTCGAGGACCGGGACCATCTCGGCGTCGCCGTCGCGCGCCGTGGCCACGATCACCGGCACCTGGCTGACCGAGCGCAGCATGCGCAGCAGCTCCAGGCCGTCGAGGTCGGGCAGGCCGAGGTCGAGCACGACCAGGTCGGGGCGGTCCTGCACGGCCAGGCGCAGGCCGTCGAGGGCGGTGGACGAGGATGAGACGGCGTGACCCAGCTCGCGCAAACCCCTGGTCAGGGCGGTGCGGATGGTCACGTCGTCCTCGATGAGGAGGATGGAGGCCATATAACTCCACGTTAACCTGGCGTTAGACCTGGTTGGGGGAGTGTGGGGCCGTGAAGAGACTGATGCTGGCATGGGCGGTGACCGCGCTGGCCGCTGCCGGGGTGGCGGTGGCGGTGCTCGGGCTCCTGGGCGGCGTCCTCACCGGCCAGTCCGGAAATGTCATGACGCAGGCGGAAGCCCGCTCCGCGCTCGCCACCCTCCCGTCGGCCAACCCCACCGGCTCTCCGACGGACCCCGGCGCCTCCCCGTCCACGGCGCCGACCGGCGGCGGTGCTCCCGTGGGCAAGGTGATCAAGACGCGGGGCGGCACCGTCATCGCCACCTGCTCGGCCGGGCAGGTCAGCCTCCGCAACTGGAGCCCCTCCCAGGGCTACTCCGTCGACGACCCCGAGCCCGGCCCCGCCTCCTCCCTGAAGGTCGAGTTCGACCGGGAGGAAGGCGAGGACGTCGAGGTCGTGGTCCGCTGCCAGAACGGCCGGCCGGTCATCTAGCCTTCCGCGCTCAGCGCCGCCTTGGTCAGTTCCGCCTGGCGGCGGATCTGGCGCATCACGACCGGGTTCAGGTTCTTGGCCTCGAAGGTCGCGATCATCGTGTCCATGACCGCGTGGGCCTGGGCCAGGTCGCCCTGGCGGGCCTCGGCGCGGGCCAGGCGCCGCATGACCATGTTGAGCGTGATGTTGTCGATCGAGGCGTCCCTGACGACCACGCCGAGCTGCTCGATGCTCTCCTTGGTGTCCGGCGGGCGGATGCGCAGGTTCTTGGCCGGGGTCAGGTCCTTGAACTCCCGCCCCGCGTTGAGCCCCTTCACCATCCGGGCGTAGACGGACAGGGGGTGCGAGCCGTATCGGGAGATCACCTCGTCCAGCGCGTCGTTGCCCGAGCGCAGCGCCGGAGAGTCGGAGCCGAGCAGTGAGAACAGCTTGCCCTGCTCCTCGCCCAGCATCAGCTCGGCCACCCGGTGGTCGTCGGCGGAGACCGGGTAGCCGACCCTGACCGCGCAGACGTTGGAGACGATGCGCGAGCCGTCGCCCGCGATGTACTGGGCGCGCACCTGGTACTCGCCCGGCTGCTGGAAGTAGTGGCCGTCACGGCCGTGGCCGATGTACGCGCTGCGGTAGACGGCCGGGTTGTTCTCGTCGAGGCGGATGTCCGGCGAGGCGTCCACGCAGTGGCGCATCATCGGGCGGTACACGACCGTGCGGCCGCCGGGCTGCGTGATGCAGACCTGCGTGAACTCCGTGTCCGGGTGCAGGTGGCTGTGCGTGGTCCGCGCCTCGCCCGTGACGCCCAGCTTCAGCTCCACGACGACCGGCTCGCCGAAGCCGAACGACTCCTTGGCCCGCAGCTCCAGCCGCAGCCCCGACTGGTCCATGACGGGCTGCTCGAACGGGTCGATCTCGGCGGCGCCGGTGCCGAACGCGTTGGCGCCCATCGCGACGTCGCGGAAGAAGCCGTGGCGCAGATGGACCAGCTCCACGTCGGTGAACTGGAACGGGAAGGCCGACCAGTAGCCCTGTTCGCCGCCTGGGCGGTAGTTCTGCACGTAGTTCATCCACGACAGGTCGCCGAAGCCGCCGTTCGGGCCCAGCGGCTGGGGTGGGGTTGCCAGGTTCTTCTGCCAGGAGTGCAGCAGGTTGAAGGCGTGGCCCAGCTCGTGGACGTACGTGCGGAGCTGGGCGCGTTGCGCCTGCGGGCTCTGGCCCTGGATGGCGTCGTAGAAGACGGCCGCGCCCTGCCGCTGGAAGCCGTCGTTGTAGTCGAACATGATGCCCCGGTAGCCGCCCACGTGCTTGCTGGCCACCAGCAGCCAGACCCGCCAGGCGGCGGCGTCGCCGTACCGGCTGAACTGGGTTGTCATCGCATGATGCAGCTCGGCGTCGTCCCAGGCCAGGTCGGCGCCCTCGCCGCCGGTGGGCACCGTGCCCGGCTCGGTGACGCGCAGCTCGATCCCGGCCTCGGCGTAGGCGGCGGGCACGCTGAGCTCACGCGCGGGCGAGCCGGTCGGGCCCGGCAGCGAACCCGTGTCGTACGACACGAACGGCGCCGTCCCGGCCACCGAATCCTGCTCCAGAAGGACGGTGCGGAAGTACGGCGAGACGTAGGCGAGCTGGAAGTCGTCCCCGCCCACGTGCGCGGACGCGCCCTCGTCGGTGACCGTGATGCTGACGCTCGCGGTCGGCACGCTGTAGGTGAACCGGCCGGACCCCCAGACCCGGGTCCTGTCGCCCTCGGCCTGGGTGTTCGGCTGGTCGACGCGGAAGGAGCCCACGTACGAGGTGGTCGCCCCGGCCACCGAGAACAGATCGCCGCTGACCCGTCCGGTGGGTCGTGCTCCGTCGACGTCGACCCTCAGCTCCAGCCGCGAGTCGCCGTTCTGGCCCTGGTACAGCCCGCTGATCATGGGGGGCTCCCTCCCGATGGGGGTTACACCGGGGACGTTCCCCTCGCTGAGGGAGCCTGTCAACAGGCCGTTTCAGCGAGCTCCGCGGACCTGGAGGGAGCTGAGGAGTTCCTCGGAGGCCTGGGTGATCGACTCCACCGCGCGGTCGAAGGCCTCCGCGTTGTGTGCGGCGGGCGCGCGAAATCCCGAGATCTTGCGCACGAACTGCAGCGCCGCGGCCCGCACGTCCTCCTCGGTCACGTCTTCGGTGTACGGCGGGCGCAGCGTCTTGATGCTTCTACACATGCCTCAACGGTAATAGCCGATGCGCTGACTGATCTCGCGGGCACCCGCCGCCAGGATCGCGCCGACCTCCGGCAGGCGCTCGGCCGTCAGCCGGTACGACGGTCCCGACGCGCTGACCGCGGCCACCACCGAACCGTCCGAGCCGCGCACCGGCGCCGCCACCGCGTTCAGGCCCAGCTCCAGCTCCTCGACCGTGCCCGCCCAGCCGCGCTCCCTGATCTCGGCCAGGGCGAGGCCCTCGACCGTGACGATCGTGGCGGGCGTGTAGCGCTCCAGGTCGCGGGGGAGCGGCAGCGCGCCGAAGGCCAGCAGGACCTTGCCGCTGGAGGTGGCGTGGGAGGGGGTGCGCTGGCCCACCCAGTTGTGTCCGCTGATGGCCGACGGGCCGCGTACCTGGCTGATGTTGACGGCGTGGCCGTCCTGGGGGACCGCGAGGTTGACCGTCTCGCCGACGTCCTCGGCCAGGCGGCGGCAGACCTCCCGGCTCTCCTTGGACAGGTCGAGCTGCGCGGTGGCCGCCCCGGCCAGCCTGACCACCCCGAACCCGAGCCGGTAGCGCCCGCGATCGCCGCTCTGCTCGACCAGGCCGCCCTGTTCGAGGGCGTTGAGCAGGCGGAACGCGGTGGACTTGTGCACGTCCAGCTCCACGGCCAGGTCCGTCACCCGGGTGGCGCCCTTGCTGGCGAGAATCTCCAGGATCGCGATCGCCCGATCCACCGACTGCACCGAGCTGTTGCTCATGACGCAACACTACTGGGTTCTGTCGGTGCCGGGTGGGAAGCTCTCGCTCATGGAGTTCTCGGAAGGCACACCCTGCTGGGTGCAACTGCTGACACCCGACGCCGCCGCGGCCAAGCGCTTCTACGGCGGCCTGTTCGGCTGGACCTTCGACGAGCGCGGCGCCTGGGCCGTGTGCCTGGACGGCACCCGCCCCGTCGCCCAGATCACGCAGGCCCCGGGAGAGGCGTGGGAGGTCTATCTGACCACCCCCGACCTCGCCGCGGCCGCGGCCAGGGTCCCGGCCGCCGGCGGCACCCTCCTGGAAGAACCCTTCGACGTCCCCGGCCACGGCCACTACGCCCGGGCCGCCGACCCGGCCGGGACCCCGTTCGTGCTGTGGCAGCCGAGGGAGTTCACGGGCGGCGGCGTGCACTGGCTCGACCTCAACACCCGGGACGGCGAGCGGATCGACGCCTTCTACACCGCCGTCCTGTCCTACGACCCGCATCCGGCGGCCGGCGACTACACGTTGTGGCACTCCGGCGGCCGGCCGGTGGCGGGCCGCCTGGAGATGAACGACGCCGAGTGGGCCGGCGTCCCCGAGCACTGGATGACGTACTTCGCGGTGGCGGACGTGGACTCCGTGGCCTCGTTGGCCGAAGACCTGGGCGGCACCGTGGGCCATGGCCCCGTGGCCTCCCCCCACGGCCGCCTGGCCATCATCGGCGACCCCACCGGCATCCCCTTCACCGCCATCACCCCCACCTAACCACAACCCCACCCGCTGCCCCGTGGGCTCCCGCCCGGAAGGCACCCGCCCCCGGCCCCGCACCGTGCCGCCCTGCGGACCGTTCCCCGGCGCTGCCCCGCGCCGCGTCGCCTCGCGGCGTGCCGCCGTCACCGCGCCGTCCCGCCCCGGCGCTGCGCCGTGCCGCGCCGTTGGCGGCACGCGTGTGGGGTCGGCCAGCGCGTCAGGTCGATGGTGGTCGCCCGTGTCTGTCGGTGACGCATGCGGGGTCCTCGCGCCCGCGTGTGTGGTGCGTTCGCGGAGTGACGTGGCTGTTCGTCTGGCGCGCTTGTGGAGTGGCCGGGGTCGCGGTGGCTGTCCGGTTGGGTTCGGGGTGTTACCCCGATGCGGGTCCCGGGATGGGGGTCAGGGGGTGGGGCTGAGTTCTGCGCCGAAGGCGGTGGCGATCTTGCGCATGCCGGTGGCGAGTTCGTCCCGGTCCAGGGCGTCGATGCGTTCGGCCGGGCCGGATACCGACATGGCGGCCACCACGCGGTTGCCGTCCTGTACCGGTACCGCCAGGCAGTGCACGCCCAGCTCCTCCTCGCCCAGGTCCATCGCGTAGCCGCGGACGCGGACCCGGTCCAGTTCGGCGAGCATCGCCTGCGGGTCGGTGATGGTGTTGGCGGTCTTGCGGGGCATGCCGGTGCGCTCGAACAGGCTGAGGGCCTCGTCGGTGGCCCGGTCGGCGAGCAGTACCTTGCCGACGGCCGTGCTGTGCGGCAGCACCCGCCGCCCGACCTCGGCGAACATCCGCAGCCGCCGCGGCGACGGCACCTGCGCCACGTAGACGATGAAGTCGCCCTCCAGCACGGCCAGGTTCGCCGTCTCACCGGACAGCTCGACCATCCTCGTCAGGTACGGCTGCGCCCACACCCCGACCATCCGCTCGGCGACGCCGCCCAGCCGTACCAGCCCGCCACCGAGGGCGTAGCGCCGGTCGGACTCCTGCCGCACGTAGCCGCGTGACAGCAGGGTCTGCAACAGGCGGTGGATCGTCCCGTACGGCAGGCCCGTCCTGGCCGCGATCTCCGACAGACCGGCTTCGCCGCCGTGCTCGGCCAGCGCCTCCAGCACGTCGAGCGCCCGATCGACCGACTGCACGCTCACCCGCTCACCCCCGACTCGCTCCCCACCCGGCTCCCCGGGCAACTTACTCCCGTTCCACCCACCTCCAGACCAACCCGGCCCCGGTACGGCAGGCATGGCGGGCTCACAGGGGGACGCCGCGTAGGGACGCGTCGAGAACCTCGGCCGTGTGGGCGACGCGGATCGAGCCCCCCGCCCGCGTCATCGCCGAGGCGATCTGCATCGTGCATCCCGGATTGGCCGACACCAGCACCTCGGCCCCGGTCGACGCCACCGACTTGGCCTTGCGGTCGCCCAGGTCGCGGGCGGCTTCGGGCTGGAAGATGTTGTACGTGCCCGCCGAGCCGCAGCAGATCGCCGCGTCCGGCACCTCGCGCACCGACAGGCCGGGGATGGCCGACAGGAGCGCGCGCGGCTCGGCCCGGATGCCCTGGGCGTGGGCGAGGTGGCAGGCGTCGTGGTAGGCGATGGTCAGGGGCAGGGGGTGGCGGGTGGCGGCGGGGCCCAGTTCGGCGAGCCATTCGGCCAGGTCGACGGTCCTGATGGCGCGGGCCCTGGCCGCCCAGTCGGGCCGGTCGGCGAGCAGTTCGCCGTACTCCTTCATGGAGGAGCCGCAGCCGGCGGCGTTGACGACGACGGTGGTGACGCCGGCGCGTTCGAAGGTGCGGATGGTGCGTCTGGCGAAGCGGCGGGCCTGGTCTTCGCGGCCGGAGTGCACGCTGAGGGCCCCGCAGCAGCCCTGGCCGGGCGGGATCACGACCTCGCAGCCCTCCAGCGCGAGCACGCGCGCGGTCGCCGCGTTCACCTGCGGGAAGAACTCACCCTGTACGCACCCGGTGAGCATGCCGACGACGGCCCGGCGCGGCCCCCGGGCACGGACACGGCGCGGCAGGCGCTGGCGGCGGGTGACCCGGGGCGCGAGGGCGGCCATGGCGCCGAGGCTGGGGTGCACACGCTCCAGGAAGGGCGCCATCCGCTCAGCCAGCCCGATACCAGGACGCAACAGCCGCAACCGCCGCGGATAGGGGAACAGGCTGAAGACGATCCCCCGCACCGCACGCTCGCGCGGGTCGCGCACGTGCACGCGTTCGACCTCGGCGCGCGTCTGCTCGATCAGCCGGTCGTACTTCACCCCGGACGGGCACGCGGTCACACACGCCATGCACCCGAGGCACGCGTCGAAATGCCCGGCCATCTCGGGTGTGACCGGTGTGCCGTCGGTGTGCTGCTTCATGAGGTGGATCCGCCCGCGCGGAGAATCCATCTCCTCGCCCCACAACACGTAGGTCGGGCAGGTCGGCAGGCAGAACCCGCAGTGCACGCAGTCCTTGATCAGCTTCGGGTCCATGCTAGATCCCTCCCACGAACCGGCCGGGGGACATCCTGCGCCCGGGATCGAACCGCTCCTTCACCCGCCGCATCAGCGGCAGCGCGGACACCTCACCCCACCGGTCCATCCGGTACGGCGAAGCCAGCACGCCGACCCGCGCCCCCGCCTCCCGCAGCCCGGCGACGGCGGGCCCGAACCCGGCCCCGTCCCCCCAGAGAAAGAACCGGCCGGAGACGGGAGACCCGCGCAGCGCCAGCCCCGTTCCCGCCAAAACGTCCAGAACGCCACCGACCCGATCGGGCAGGCAACGCACCTCGGCCAGCGACTCGCCCTCGCCGGCCGTACCCCACCAGCCGGGCATCGAGGAGGTGACCTCCTCCAGAAGTGTCCGTGCGCGCGGGGCGGCGGAGGCGCCTTCGACCAGGGCGGCCAGCGTGACCGGTCCGGAAGGGTCCGGCCAGTCGAGTTCGACCGCCGCGGGCTCGGCCTGCGCGGCGGCCAGCCGTACCGCGGCCTCCTGGACCTGCGACGGGGCCACGCGCGCCTGGACCCACGCGCGCTCGGCGGGCAGCGGATGCAGGCGGAAGGTGGCCTCGGCGATCACCCCGAGCGTCCCGAACGAGCCGGTGAAGAGCTTGCCGAGGTCGTAGCCGGCGACGTTCTTGACGACCTTGCCGCCGGACCTGGCGATCGTGCCGTCGGCCAGGACGACGGTGATGCCGATCAGGAGGTCGCGCGGCGTGCCGTACCGGAAGGAGCGGGGGCCGGCGGTCCCGGCGGCGAGCAGCCCGCCGACGGTGGCCTCGTCGCGGAAGGGGCCGTCGTAGACGAGCTCCTGGCCCTGCGCCGCGAGCCGGTCGGCGAGCGCCTCCAGCGTCACCCCGGCCTGCGCGCGGACGACGAGGTCGCCGGCGGCGTGTTCGATGATCTGGTTCATGCAGCAGGTGTCGATCAGCACGTCGCAGCGCTCGGGCGGCGCGCCCCAGTCGAGCTTGGTGCCGCCGCCGACGGGCACGGCGGCGAGGTCGGCCTCGGCGCAGGCGCTCAGCAGCGCGGAGATCTCCTCCACGGACTCCGGCAGCGCGACGTAGGCGGGCGTCACGTCGCCGACGGCGTCGAGCGGACCGGCCTCGCGCAGGGTGACGCCGCTCTTCTCGAGTGCCTTCTCCGTCATCAGAACTGCTCCGCCTTCCCCGACTCGACCAGGGGATGCACGCCCTTCCGCACGCCTGGCACCTCGCCGCAGAGCCGCGGCGTGGGGAAGACCTTGCCGGGGTTCGACAGGTTCCCCGGGTCGAAGGCGCAGCGGACGAGTTGCATGGTGTCGAGATCGTCGTCGGAGAACATCCTCGGCATATATCGGGACTTGTCCACCCCGACCCCGTGCTCACCCGTGATCGATCCGCCGTTCTCGATGCACAGATCGAGGATCTTGCCCGACACCGTCTCGGCGCGCTCGCCCGCCCCCGGCTCCGCGTCGTCGAACAGCACCAGCGGATGCAGGTTCCCGTCCCCGGCGTGGAAGACGTTCGCCACCTTGATCCCGTATTCGGCGGACAGCCGGTCGATGCTCGCCAGCACCGCGGGCAGGCTCGTCCGTGGCACCACGCCGTCCTGCACGATGTACGCCGGGCTGATCCGCCCCACCGCCGCGAACGCCGACTTGCGCCCCTTCCAGATCGCCGCCCGCTCGGCCGGATCGGCCGCCACCCGCAGCTCGAACGCCTGCGCGCAGATCTCCGTGAGCTGCGCGAACTGCCGCTCGACCGCCTCGGCGGGACCGTCCAGCTCCACGATCAGCACCGCGCCCGCCCCCTCGGGATAGGCGCAGGCCACCGCCGCCTCGGCCGCCTCGATCGACAGCGCGTCCATCATCTCGATGGCCGCCGGGACGATCCCCGCCGAGATGATCGCCGACACGGCCTGGCCGCCCTGCTCGATGCTCGCGAAGGCGGCCAGCACCGTCGTCACCGCCTCAGGTGTACGGCTGAGCCGCACCGTCACCTTGGTGGCGATGCCCAGCGTGCCCTCCGAGCCCACGAAGGCCCCGAGCAGGTCGTAACCCGGATCCATCCGGTCAAGCACCACGATGTCCCCGTCGGGGGTGACGATCTCGCAGGCCTCGACGTGGTTGACGGTGAAGCCGTACTTCAGGCAGTGGGCGCCGCCGGAGTTCTCGGCCACGTTGCCGCCGATGGAGCAGATCTGCTGGCTGGAGGGGTCGGGGGCGTAGTAGTAGCCCTGCTCGCGCACCGCCTCGGTGATCGCCAGGTTGGTGACGCCCGGCTCGACGACCGCGCGCCGGTTGGGCAGGTCGATCTCCAGGATGCGCCGCATCTTCGAGGTGACGATGAGCACGCCGTCGGTCCTGGGCAGCGCGCCGCCGGACAGGCCCGTGCCCGATCCCCGGGCGACGAACGGCACGCCGTACCTGTTGCAGAGTTTGACGATCGCGGCGATCTGCTCGGCGGACTCGGCGAGCACCACGACGCCGGGGGTGGCCCGGTGGTAGGTCAGGCCGTCGCACTCGTAGGTGCGCAGGCGTACCGGGTCGGTGATGACCTCGCCCTCACCCGAGGCCACCCCGTGCAGCGCCGTGATGAACTCCGCCAAAGGGGTCATGGCATGCGAGCATAAGCCGGAAGTGTGAGGAACTCCGCGAAATCATCGTCGAGCGCGACCTCCTTGAAGAGCGCCTCGGCCTGGGCGTAGCGCTCGGCGTCGTAGCCGGGCTCCTTCGCGATCTTGGCGAGTTCGTCGGCGATGATCCGCTCGACCAGCTCCTTCGTGACCGTCTCGCCGGTGTCGGCCAGCGCGATGCCGTTGTGGATCCACTGCCAGATCTGCGAACGGGAGATCTCGGCGGTGGCGGCGTCCTCCATGAGGTTGTGGATCGCGACCGCGCCGAGCCCGCCCATCCAGGCGGCCAGGTAGCGCAGGGCGACGTCCACGTTGTTGCGCAGCCCGGTCTCGGTGATGCCGCCGGGGGTGGCCGAGACGCTGAGCAGGTCCTCGGCGCTGACCCGCACGTCCTCGCGGGTGCGGTCGAGCTGGTTGGGACGCTCGCCGAGCACGCCGTCGAAGACCTCACGGCAGATCGGCACCAGGTCGGGGTGGGCCACCCACGAGCCGTCGAAGCCGTCGCCGGACTCGCGGGTCTTGTCCGCGCGCACCTTCTCCAGCGCGACCGCGTTGACCTCGGGGTCGCGGCGGCTCGGGATGAACGCGGCCATGCCGCCGATCGCGTGCGCGCCGCGCTTGTGGCAGGTGCGCACCAGCAGTTCGGTGTACGCGCGCATGAATGGGGCGGTCATCGTCACCGCGTTGCGCTCGGGCAGCAGGAACTCGCGGCCACGCGTGCGGAACTTCTTGATCACGCTGAAGAGGTAGTCCCAGCGGCCCGCGTTGAGACCGGCCGAGTGCTCGCGCAGCTCGTACAGGATCTCCTCCATCTCGAACGCGGCCGGGTACGTCTCGATCAGGACGGTCGCCCGGATCGTGCCCTGGGGGATGCCGAGCGTGTCCTGGGCGTGGACGAAGACGTCGTTCCACAGGCGCGCCTCAAGGTGGGACTCCATCTTCGGCAGGTAGAAGTACGGGCCCTTGCCCTTGGCGAGCTGGCGCCGCGCGCAGTGGAAGAAGTAGAGGCCGAAGTCGAAGAGCGAGGCGGCGACCTCCTGGCCGTCGACCAGGGCGTGCTTCTCGTTGAGATGCCAGCCGCGCGGGCGGACCACGATCGTGGCGAGCTCGTCGTCGGGCCTGAGCGAGTAACTCTTGCCGCCGGTCTCGAAGTCGATGGCGCGGTCGAGGGCGTTGCGCAGGTTGAGCTGGCCGGCGACGCAGTTGTCCCACAGCGGCGCGTTGGCGTCCTCGAAGTCGGCCAGCCAGACCTTTGCGCCGGAGTTGAGCGCGTTGATGGTCATCTTCTGGTCGACCGGGCCGGTGATCTCGACGCGGCGGTCCTCAAGGCCGGGGGCGGGCGCGGAAACCTGCCACTCGCCCTCCCTGATCGCCTTCGTCTCGGGCAGGAAGTCGAGCGTGCCGCCCGCCGACAGCTCGGCCTGCCGCGTCTGCCTGGCCTCCAGGAGTTCCAGGCGGCGGGCGTCGAAACGCCGATGGAGCGCTGCCACGAAGTCGAGCGCCTCCGGGGTAAGAACCTCGTCGAACCGGTCGAGCATCGGGCCGGTGATCTCCATGGGCCGAAACCCCTTTCCATGCCGTGGAAAACCTGTTCTGGATTATGGAAGCGAAGCTACTTCATGAGGGGTCGAGGGTCAAAGACGGGGGTCGGCTAGGGGGCATCCCGGATGCGGGTCCGGGCCCAGGCCGGGAAGATTCGAGATATGAAAACAATCGTGTTCGCGGGGGCCCTGCTGGCCTCCACGGCCGTCCTCACCGGCTGCGGGCTGGCGAGCATTGGGGGGCCCACCGAGGAGAGCGTCGTCAACTACGACGTCAACGACAAGGTCGCGCTCCTGGATGTCAACTCGGGATCCGGCGACATCGTCATCACCGAGAGTGAACGGTCGGGCATCCGCGTCACGGAGACCCTCCAGTGGCGCAACAACAAGCCGCAGGCCGAGCACAAGGTCGAGGGCGACACGCTCCGCGTCACGTACGACTGCAAGGGCGGCTTCGGCTCCTGCAGCGTCAGCTACAAGATCGAAGTGCCCAAGGGCCTGAAGGTCAAGGCCGACGCCGGCTCCGGCACCATCACGCTGCGCAACCTCACCGGAGAGCTCGAGGCCTCCGCCGGTTCCGGCGACATCGAAGCCTCCTCCCTCGGCGGCAAGAAGGTCCTCGCCGACGCGGGTTCCGGCAGCATCGACCTCAAGTACGCCAGCGCGCCCGCCGACGTCACCCTCGAAGCCGGTTCCGGCGACGTCACGCTGACCCTGCCCGGCGGCTCCTACAACGTCAAAGCCAACGCCGACTCCGGAGACTCCAAGGTCGAGGTCACCAACGACCCGAACGCCGCCAACCGCGTGACCATCGACGCCGGATCGGGGAACATCAACGTCGTACCCGGATAACCAGGTGATGGCCGTGGGGATGTCGTGCCACCATCTGGGGAAGACACCACGGTGTCCGGACGTTCCCTAATAGAGATGACACGAATGCAGAAATACTCCACGCTCGACCAGATCGAGACCGGCGAGATGGACCTCGAAGAGCGCCACGCGCTCCGCCGCGTAGCGGGCCTTTCCACCGAACTCCAGGACGTCACCGAGGTCGAATACCGCCAGCTCCGTCTCGAGCGGGTGGTCCTCGTGGGCGTCTGGACCTCTGGTACATCGAGCGATGCCGAAAACTCCCTGCTGGAGCTCAAGCTTCTGGCCGAAACCGCGGGATCCGAGGTGCTCGAGGGCCTCATCCAGCGGCGGCAGAAGCCGGACCCGGCGACCTACATCGGCTCCGGCAAGGCGCTGGAGCTGCGCGACATCGTCGACGCCACCGGCGCGGACACGGTGATCTGCGACGGCGAGCTGACCCCGGCCCAGCTGCGCGAGCTCGAAGAGGTCGTCAAGGTGAAGGTCGTCGACCGGACGATGCTGATCCTCGACATCTTCGCCCAGCACGCGCAGAGCCGGGAGGGCAAGGCCCAGGTCGAGCTCGCCCAGCTGCAGTACCTCATGCCGCGCCTGCGCGGCTGGGGTGGCAACCTGTCCCGTCAGGTCGGCGGCCGTTCCTCCAACGGCGTCGGCGTCGGCGGTCGCGGACCCGGTGAGACGAAGATCGAGCTCGACCGGCGGCGCATCCGCGAGCGGATGTCGAAGCTGCGCAAGCAGATCTCCGGCATGTCCACCTCGCGCGAGGTCATGCGCCACCAGCGCCAGCGCCGCGAGGTGCCGGCCGTGGCCATCGCCGGCTACACCAACGCGGGCAAGTCCTCGCTGCTCAACCGCATCACCGGTGCGGGCGTACTGGTCGAGGACGCGCTGTTCGCCACCCTGGACCCGACCGTGCGCAAGTCGCGCACGCCGGACGGGCGGCTGTTCACGATCGCCGACACCGTCGGGTTCGTGCGCCACCTGCCGCACCAGCTGGTGGAGGCGTTCCGGTCCACGCTGGAGGAGGTCGCCGACGCTGACCTGATCCTCCATGTGGTGGACGGCTCGCATCCCGACCCCGAGGGGCAGATCGCGGCGGTTCGCGAGGTCTTCTCCACCATCGAGGGCGCGCTCGACGTGGCCGAGGTCGTGGTGATCAACAAGGCCGACGCCGCCGACCAGGAAGTGATCGACCGCATCATGCGGCGCGAGCGCAACAGCATCGTCGTCTCCGCGCGGACCGGCGCGGGCCTGCCCGAGCTCATGGAGCTCATCGAACGGCAGCTGCCCCGCCTGGACCACGAGGTGCGCCTGCTGGTCCCCTATGACAGGGGAGACCTGGTCTCGCGGGCCCACGAGGAGGGCGAGGTCGTCTCCGTCGAGCACGTCGAGGACGGCACGATCCTGCACGCCTGGGTGCTGTCGAGCCTCTTCCACGAGCTGGAGAAGGTCGCCAAGCCGGTCGAACGGGTCTGATCTCCATTTTCATCTGTACGGCTATCGCTATCTCGATTGGGTGAATGCCCAGCGTATGGCGGTAGCCGTACATCTTAAATCCTGACAAATGCGACAGTGGCCTTGATGTGCCTGGGATTGCTACCATTGGCCAAGCCTCAGGACAGCAAAGGGCACGGGTTGCGGATGATGGCTGCTGCGGGACGAGACGCATGCAGGGGGCGCTGTGACGATTGTGATTTCTTCCGAATAACCCTGTACAGTCGGCCGACCTGTGAAATAACGTAACTGAACTGAAATCGCCGGATCATGCGTCCGGCGATACGGTCACCGCACATCATTGGCGGATGAGAGCAGGAGACCCCATGTCGTCCGGACCCGGACTGGACTCAGTGGGCGCGGCGGGAGCCGTGCGCTCTGTTTCGCGTCCGTGCGTGGCGGTGATGCGGTGACCGTTCGCCTGCTGACCAACATCGGCCGCCTCTGGACCGGCAACGAGGTCCTGAGCAACGCGGCCATCCTCGTGCACAACGACCGCATCGCCTGGGTCGGCCGCGCGCCGGACCTGCCGCAGAGCGTGCCCGGCGTCGTCGACGACATCGTCGACGTCGACCACGTGGAGAACCTCGGCGGCGCCCTCGTCACTCCCGGCCTCATCGACGCGCACACCCACCCCGTCTACGCCGGCAACCGCTACGCCGAACTGGCCATCCGCACCGGCGGCTCCACCTCCTCGGCGATCACCGCCGCGGGCGGCGGCGTGGGCTCCACCGTCACCGTGACCCGCGGCACCGACCCGTGGACCCTCTGCAACGGCGTGCGCGAACGTCTTCGCGCCTGGCTGCTCAGCGGCACGACCACCGTCGAGGCCAAGACCGGCTACCACCTGACGCGCGACGGCGAACTCGCCGACGTGCGGCTCCTGCGCGAGCTGGAGAAGGAGCCGATGATGCCGCGGGTGCACGTCACCTTCCTCGCGGCCCACGTGGTCCCGCCCGAGTACTTCGGCCGCCAGCGCGAGTACGTCGAGGCCGTGGGCGCCTGGTGCGCCGACGCGGCCGCCGCCGGAGCCGACAGCGTCGACGTCTACTGCGACGAAGGCCACTTCACCACCGAGGAATCCCGCTGGGTCCTCGCCTCCGGCCGCAACGTCGGCCTGCTGCCGCGCATCCACGCCGGCCTGTTCAGCCGCCGCGGCGCCGTCCAGCTGGCCGCCGAACTCGGCTGCGCCTCCGCCGACGGCCTCCACCACACCTCCGACGAGGACCTCGCCATCCTCTCCCGGTACGGCGTGCCCGCCGTCGTCTGCCCGGCCACCGCGCTCCAGCGTGGCAACCTCCCGCCGGTGCGCAAGATGATCAAGCACGGCGTGATCGTCGCCCTCGGCAGCGACCACAACCCCGGCTACTGCGGCATCACCTCGATGTCCCAGGTCATCGCGATGGCCGTCGCCGCCTTCGGCATGAGCGTCAACGACGCCCTGCGCGCCGCGACGCTCGGTGGCGCCACCGTCCTGGGCGCGCCCGACCGCGGCGTGCTCGCTCCCGGCCGCCTGGCCGACATCGTCCAGTGGGACGCCGACCACGAAGGCGCCTTCGCCTGGTCCTTCGGACTCAAGCCGCGCCGCGTCTGGCGGGGTGGCACCCCCGTTCAGTAGTTAATCTCGGGGTATGCCGCCTTCGGTCGCCGTTGTCACGGACTCCACCGCCTACCTGCCCGCCGTCGAAGGTGTCACGGTCGTCCCCCTTTCGGTACTCGCCGGCGGAACGGCCCACGACGAACCCGGCTTCACCGGCGACCTCGCCACGGTCACGACCTCGCAGCCGTCACCTGCACGGTTCGCCGCCTGCTACCGCACGCTCGCGGCGGCCGGCCATACCGCGATCGTCTCCATCCACCTGTCCGCCGAACTGTCCGGAACCGTCGGCGCCGCCGAACTGGCCGCCTCGAATGCCGGATTACCGGTCGAGGTCGTGGACAGCCGGTCGCTCGCCATGGGCCTCGGATACCCGGTCCTGGCCGCCGCCCGCGCCGCCGCCCAGGGCGCCCCGCTCGCCACGGTGGCCGAAGCCGCCCGCACCAGCGCCGCCGCCACCCGTACGTTCTTCTACGTCGACACCCTCGACCAACTCCACCGCAGCGGCCGGGTCAGCGCCGCCGCCACCCTGTTCGGCTCCGCCCTCATGATCAAACCCCTGCTCCACATCAAGGACGGCACCATCCAGCCCCTGGAAAAGGTCCGCACGGCTACCCGGGCGGTGGCCCGCATGGAAGACCTCGCAGTGGAGGCTGCCTCCTCGTCACCGGTAGACCTGGCAGTCCAACACTTGTCCGCCCCGGACCGCGCCCACGCATTGGCCGACCGCCTCCGCAAACGCCTGCCGGGACTGCGCGAACTCACCTTGGTCGAGGTGGGCGCCGTCGTGGGTGCCCACGTAGGCCCCGGCATGCTCGGCATCACCCTAACCCCCGCCTAACCACCCTGGCCCCACGCCCCGTCCGCCGTCCCAGCACCCTGGCGCCCACAACCTGTCCGCCTCGGTGCCCTGGCCCGCGACCCGTCTGCCCCCTGCGCCCACGGCCCGCGGCCCGTCTGTCGCCCCAGCGCCCTGGCCCGCGACGTGTCTGTCTTGGTGCCCCTGGCCCGCGACCCGTCTGTCCCTGTGCCTTTGCCCGCGGCCCGTCTGCCCGGGTGCCGTTGTGGGCCGCGCTTTCTGCCCTTCAGCGGCGATCCGGCCTGCGTTCGGCTCTCTGCCTGTCCCTGGCGCCCACCCCGTGGCTGGTCAGGAGAGCGATCCCCCCATCGGGATGCCTGGTTCTTGGGCGTCAACACCCCTGCGCGTCAGCGGTGGGTTCTTGGGCGTCAACCTCTCTGCGCGACAGGCGGCGGCTCTGGGGGTGTCAGCGTCCCGTGCGGTTGGCCACGATGGTCTGGACGGCGCGTTCGAGTGCGTAGCCCGGGTCGGCGCCACCACCCTTGACCTGCTCGTCGGCCACCGCCACCGCCTGGAGCGCCCGTGACAACCCCTCCGGCCCCCAGCCGTTGAGCTGGCGGCGTACCCGATCGACCTTCCACGGCGGCATCCCCAGGTGACCGGCCAGCTGACCACCGCGAAGGTTGCGGGGCGCCCCGCCCACCTTGGCCAGCGACCGCAGGCCGCCCGCCATCGCGCTGACCAGCAGCACCGGCGCCACGCCCGTGCCCAGCGCCCAGCGCAACTGCTCCAGCGCGTCCCCCAGCCGCCCCTCCACGGCCGAGTCCGCCACATTGAACCCCGTGACCTCCGCCCGCCCCTTGTGATAGCGCGCGACCGCCGCCAGGGTGATGGTCTTCTCCTGCGTGTCGAACGCCAGCTGACTACACGCGGCAGCCAGTTCACGAAGATCATTGCCTACGGCTTCGAGGAGCGCCTGCGCCGCATCACCGGCGATGGCGCGCTTCGCCCGCTTCACCTCGGTCTTGATGAAGTCGAGCCGTTCGGCGGGCTTGGTGAGCTTGCTGACGGTGACAACGTTCACCCGAGCCTTCTTCAGCCCGTCGACCAGTGCCTTCCCCTTGACCCCACCCGGATGCATCAGCACCAGCACCGTGTCATCGGAAGGCCGCCCCGCATAGGCCAGAACCTCGGCGATCACATCCTTGCCGAGATCCTGCGCCGACCGGATCACCACCACCGACCGGTCCCCGAACAAGGACGGTGAGGCCAACTGCGTCAGCTCCCCCTGAGCCACCTTGGACCCGACCAGATCGTGCACCTCCGCCCCGGCATCGGCAGCACGCGCGATGGCGACAACCTCGCCAACGGCCCGCTCAGCCAGCAGCTCCTCGTCGCCTACGACCAGGGTCACGAGTGGTGGATCGGTTGCGGCCATGTCGAGCAGCATGCCACGTCCCAACGACAACCCGGAACTCAATCCACCACCCACCAGATCGACCCGCCACCCCCACCCACAGCCAAGCCCGAGGACACCCCCACGGCACCCGAAACCGCCGGGACTGTAAAACTAACGGCCGATCTGATGATCAAGGAAGAGACGCTCGAGGTCCAAGACCGCCGTGGAGTCGCTGTCCATGAACGAACTGCCTGCCGAGCCGAACCGCCAAGTAGGCGGGCTGGAAGGAGTGAGGGGTGGGCGGTGAGGTGGTTAACGCGTGGGGCGACGGAGAGTGGGGCGACGGAGAGTGGGGTGGTGCGTGCTGGAGAGGCGCGGGGATGCGGGAGTGGGCGGGTTGGGGGGTTGGGGGGTTTGCTGGGCGGTATGGGCTAGTTGCGGGGGGTGATGGACAGGGTGGCGTTGTGGTCGGTTATGGCTAGGTCGCCGGACTGGTCGGTGCGGTAGACGCGGGTGCCGGAGCGGTGGAGGAGGGCCAGCGTTGCCGGTGCGGGGTGGCCGTAGGTGTTGTCGGAGCCGACGCTGATCAGGGCTGCTCGGGCGCCGACCGCGGAGAAGAAGGCGGGGTCCTGGCGGGCGGAGCCGTGGTGGGGGACCTTCAGGATGTCGGCTGCCGGGGAGGTGGTTCGCAGGAGGTCGGATTGGGCTTCGGTTTCTATGTCGCCGCTCAGGAGGATGGAGCCTGCGTGCCAGCGGACGCGGAGTACGACGCTGGTGTTGTTGATCTCGCTGCCCTCGGTTCCGGTGTGTGCTGTCGGGGGTGTCGCGGGTGGGGCCAGGACGGTGAGTTCGGAGGGGCCGAAGGTCCATTGGGCGCCGGGGGTGGCTGTCCATTGGGGGATGTGGTGGGTTGCGAAAGTCCGGGTGATGGGGGCTGGGGTGGCGGGGTGGTTGGTCAGTAGGGCGGCGCCTATGCGGCGGTTCTTCAGGGCTCCGGTCAGGCCGCCGATGTGGTCGGCGTGGGGGTGGGTCAGGATGATCAACGGGATCTCGCGGATGCCCAGGTCGCGTAGGCAGCGATCCATGGGGGTTGGGTCGGGGCCGGTGTCTACTACGACTGCCCTGCCTGGGCCTGCGGCGATGGCCATGCCGTCGCCCTGACCTACGTCGCACATCACCATGAGCCATCTGCGTGGCGGCCACGGGGACAGGGCGGGTGGGAGGACCATGGCGGCGATCAAGATGCCCGCCAGCACAGCCAGGGTGACGGCTCGGCATCGGGGATGACGGAGCAGGGGTACGGCGACTGCCACCGCCACCGCCAGGAGTGCCAAGCCGAGCAGGCCGCCTGGCCACGGGATGGTGGCGAACGGCAGGCCCGCCGCCCACTGTGCGACGGTGATGATCCAGCCCACGGCGTATCCGGCCGGAATCAGCAGAATCCGCGCCGCCTCGACGCTGATCGGGGCCACGACGGATGCGGCGAACCCCAGGAGCGTCGCCGGGGCCACTGCGGGGCCGGCCAGGAGATTGGCGATCACCGCGACCGGGGTGACCTGGCCGGACATCAGGACCAGCACGGGTGTCACGGCGAACTGCGCGGCGGCCGGTACCGCGATCGCCTCCGCCAGCCACCTGGGCAGGGCCCGCCGCGGCCTGAGGAGGCTTGTTGCCGCCTGGGCGACGGATGATCTTGGGCGTGGGTGGTGTCGCTTGCGTGTGCTTCGGGTCTGAGGGGCTTCCGTGATGAGGGCGAGGGACGCGGCCGGACGTGCGGTGAGGGGTTGTGCGGTGGTGATCGGTTCTGTGGCGGCTGGCCTTGTAGTGGGGGGTTGTGCGGTGGTGACTGGTTCTGTGGCGGCGGGTCCTGTGGTGGGGGGTTGTGTGGCGGGGAGCCCTGTGGTGAGGGGCCCTGTCGTCAGGGGCTCTGTGGTGGTGCGGGGTTCGCTGGGGGTGAGGGTGAGCTGGAGATTGGCGGGGGTGGGCTTGGGGCGGGTCTGGGGGTGGGGGTTTGGTGGGGTGGGTTGGGGTTGGGATAGGTGGTCGCGCCATTTGGGGGCCAGGAGGAGGATGCCGGCGGTGGCGGTTACGGAGAGGGCGAAGCCGTAGGAGCGGGCCAGGTCTGGGGAGAAGAGGATGAGGAAGAGGACGGAGATTGACAGGGCGGCCATGCCGTGGCGGGGGCGGCCGGTGGCCAGGGCCAAGGCGGCTGCCAGTCCCATTGCCAGGGCTCTTAGGACGCTGGGGGAGGGGCGGGCCACTACCGCGAAGGCGATCATGGCGGTTGCGGCCAGGATTGCTCTTACCGGTAGGGGGAGGCCGGTTAGGCGGGACAGGGCCAGGGCCGCGCCGGCGATGATGGCGAGGTTGGCGCCGGATACGGCGGTCAGGTGCGTTAGGCCTGCTTCTTTGAAGTCGGCGGTTACCTGGGGGTCCATGCGGGAGGTGTCGCCCACTACCAGGGCGGGGAGCAGGCCGCGTTGGTCTTCGGGGAAGGGGTCGGCGGCTGCTCTCAGGCCGGAGCGCAGGGCTCCGGCGGCGGTTTGGATCCATGAGGGGGTGCCCAGCGGTTGGGGGGTGCCCTTTACCAGTAGGAGGGCGGCGGTCAGGTCGGACGGGTCGGCGGGGGCCAGTTTGGCGGTGATCTTCAGGCGTTGGCTGGGGAGGAGGGTTCGCCAGTGTGGGCCTGTGGCGAAGAGGGTTACCGGGGTGCTCAGGGTTAGGTGGGTGGTGGGGGTTTGCAGGAGTTCTAGGCGGGCTTCGGCTACTACGCTTTCGCCGGGGAAGCGGGGGTTCCTTCGGGTTCGGGGGTCGTTGGTGAGGACTACCTCGGCTGTTGCGGTTATGCCTTTTCTGGCCAGGTCTGGGATGGGGCCTGTGGATACCGCGTGGGTGTGGAAGGCCACTGTGGCGGCTGCCGCCGCGGTGCAGGCGGCTATGGACACTGCGGTGCCTCGCCACGGGGGTGTGGCGTAGAGCGTTGCGGTGGCCAGTGCGGCTACTGCCGCGCAGATGAAGCTGACCTCTGCCGGAGCGCCCAAGAGGATCAGGGCGGTGGCCCAGGCGGCCAGGGCGGGGAAGACGGTGGGGCTATACGCGGACTCGGTCCTTGAGCTCTTCATACTTGCGCGGGCCTATGCCTGTCACCTCCTTGAGCTGGTCGACGCTGGTGAAACCGCCGTGTGTGTCGCGGAACTCGGCTATGCGGGTGGCCAGGACCTCGCCTACGCCTGGTAACTGCTCCAGTTGGATGGGGGTGGCGGTGTTGAGGTCGACGATCGACGTTGTGGGGTCTGAGGCCAGGGCTGCCGCCGCCTCGGGGGTGCCTACGGCTATCTGTTCGCCGTCTATCAGGCGGCGGGCGAGGTTGAGGGGGCTTGGGTCAGTGCCTCTTCGCAGGCCTCCGGCGGCGGTCAGGGCGTCGGTGACGCGGGAGCCGGTGGGGAGGCGGTAGACGCCTGGGGTGCGTACTTTGCCGGTGACGTGGATGGTTACCGAGGCGGTCGGGCGTGGGGTGGTCGCCGCTGGGGGTGGTGGTGGGAGTGGGGCGGGGGTGGGGGCCGAGCGCCAGAAGGTGAACGCGGCTACCGCTGCCGCCAGGGCGCCTACGGCTATGAGGACGCGTACGCCTGTGCGGGTGGGGGCTTGGGCGGCTACTGCTGCGCGGAAGGCCTCGAAGGTGGGAGGGAGGTTGGGGGTGCGCTCGCCTGTCCCTGGATGGGTGATCGATCGCAGCCTCGCCTCGGCTATGGCCTGCTCGCTGGTGGGATCGGGGGAGCGCACGGCAGTGACGGTACGGCGGGGCGGGGTGAGGGGGATCGGGCGAACGGGGTTCTGGGGATAAGGCGGGGGCTGTGGACAACCCGCCAACCCGCCACACGGGTTAGCGGGCCAGGAGGGGGCCTTAAGGGCTTGCTGGGGCGATGCGGGCCACAAGGCTCGGGGCCGTGGGAGGGGCCCAGAGGGTTTGCGGGCCAAGGAGGCCGTGAGGCTGGCGGGCCAATGGGCTGGTGTGGTCGGGGGCGAGCGCGGGCCCCGCGTGCCGTGGCAGGGCGGGCATGCGCGGGCGGGCGAAGGGCGGTGGGAGGCGAACGCCGGTGAGGGCCGAAGGCTGGTGGAGGCGAACGCCGGTGAGGGCCGAAGGCAGGTGGAGGCGAAGGCCCGTGGGGGCGCGAACACGCGTGGGGCGCGAGGGCTGGTGGGGGTGAACGGCCGTGGGGGGTGGAGGTTAGTGGGGGGATTCGACGTTGTGGAGGAGTTGCTTCAGCAGCGCGTCCAGCATCACCCGATCCTCAAGCGAAAGCGCCGAGATCATCCCCGACTCCACCTCAGCCCGGATCTCCATCGCCTCGGTCCACAAGTCACGCCCCCGCCCGGTCAGCTCCACATCCACCCGCCGCCGGTCATCACTGCTCCGCACCCTCCGGATCAGCCCCGAGCGTTCGAGCGTGTCGAGCCGTCCCGTCATCCCCGCCGGTGACAGCAGCAGCTCCGCCGCCAGCACGGAGGGCGTGGCGCTCCCCGAGTGCGCGGCCAGCCGGTGCAGCGTCTCGAACTCGAAGTCCTGCATCCCCACCTCGGCCAGCGCCGCCGCCTTCGTCTGGTGGAGGTGCTTGACCAGCATCTGCATCCGGGTCACCACCCCCTCGACGAGCTCGTCGTAGGGGGCCTTGCCGCGCCAGCGGGCCAGGTGACGGTCGACGGAGTCTTCCACGATTGGATCATACGCCACTAAGTATTTTGTTGACGAAACATTCGCCAGCGAAATACCATCCGAGGCCATGACGAACCGCCTGCTGGCCGGGCGCGCGCTGTCCGCCCTCGCCACCGCCTTGATCCCCACCACCCTCACCCTCGCCGTCCTGCGCACCACCGGCTCCGGCGCCGACCTCGGGCTGGTGCTGGCCGCCGAACTCGTCCCCCTGCTGCTGTTCCTGCCGATCGGCGGGGTGCTCGCCGACCGCATGAGGCCGGAGCGGGTGGCGCTGGCCGCGGATCTGGCCCGGTGCCTCACTCAGGTCGGCATCGGCGTGGAACTGCTGCTCGGCGTGAACCGGATCCTCGATCTGGCCGTCCTCTCGGCCGCGGCGGGGGTGGCGATCGCGTTCGGGATGCCGGCCGTACCCCGGCTGGTGGCGGCGGTCGTGCCCGAGCGGGACCGGTTGCGCGTCAACGCGCGCATCGGAGTGGCGACGAGCCTGTCGGCGGTGGTGGCGCCAGCGCTCGCGGGCGGGGTGGTGCTCGTGGCGGGTCCCGGCTGGGCGGCGCTGCTGACCGGGCTGCTGTTCGCGTGCTCGGCACTCACCCTCGGCTCAGTCCGTACGGCAAGCCCGCCCCACCCCGCCCACCGCCGCACCTTCGGCGCCGACCTGCGCGAGGGCTGGCAGGAGGTCAGGCGGCGCCCCTGGTTCCTGACCAGCGTGCTCGGCCACGGCGTCTGGCACTTCGCCGCTGGCCTCTTCCTGACCCTGGGCCCGCTGGCCGTCACGGGCACGGCCGGTGAGGCCGGTTGGGTGCTGATCGTGCAGTGCGGCACCGTCGGCCTGGTCGCGGGCGTGTTCGCCGCCCCCAGGCTGCCCATCCGCCGCCCGCTGGTGGTGGTCCAGGTGAGCGCGGCCCTGTACGTGCTGCCGATGGCCGCGCTGGCGTTCGCCGCCCCGGTCTGGGTGCTGGCGGGGGCCTATCTGGTGGCGATGTTCGGGCTGGGCCTGCTGAGCCCGCTGTGGGAGACGGTGGTGGCCGGGGAGATCCCGCAGGCGGCGCTGGGGCGGGTGCGGTCGTTCGACCAGCTGATCTCGTTCGCCTCGCGGCCGTTCGGGCTGGCCGTGGCGGTGCCGCTGGCCGGGGTGACCGGCGGCACGGGGCTGCTGCTGACGGCGGGGGTGCTGGTGGTGGCGGCCAACCTCGCCGCCCTGGTCAGGACTCCTGCAGCAGCGCCGCTTCCTGAACCACACCGTCGCTGATCTCCAGCACCCGGTCGGCCAGCGTGATCAGGCTCGGGTCGTGGGTGGCGACCAGCGCGGTCACGCCCTCGCTGCGTACCAGCGCCCGGATGAGCTGCATGATCTGGCGGCCGGTCTGGGAGTCGAGCTGGCCGGTCGGCTCGTCGGCGATGAGCAGCCTCGGCCGGTTGGCCAGGGAACGCGCGATCGCGACGCGCTGGCGCTGGCCGCCGGACAGTTCGTAGGGGCGCTGGTTGACGTGTTGTTCGAGGCCGACGAGGGCCAGCAGCATGCGTACCCGCTTCTCGCGCTCTTCCACGGGCGTGCGCGCGAGGCGCATGGGCACGCCGACGTTCTCGGCCGCCGACAGCACCGGGATGAGGCCGAAGGACTGGAAGACGAAGCCGACGGTGTCGCGCCGCAGCGCCAGCAGGGAGTCCTCGCTCATCGCGGTGACCTCCTCGCCCGCCACGATGACCCGGCCGGCGTCGGGACGGTCCAGGCCGCCGATCTGGTTCAGGAGCGTGGTCTTGCCGGAGCCCGACCGGCCGCGGATGGCGATCAGCTCGCCGGGGAAGGCCTGGAAGGACACCTCGCGCAGGGCCACGACCTCCTTGGGGCCCGTCCGGTAGACCTTGCGCAGCCCGTCGACGACGACCAGGGGCTCACTCACCGTTGCTCTCCTCTCGCGCGGGCCATACGCCGATGTGGTCGGACTCGAGTTCGAGCCGTACGCGCCGCTCCAGCTCCAGGGCGTTCATGAAGTCGCGGGGCAGTTGGAGGCGGCCGACGCGGTCGAGGACGGCGTACTCCTCGGCGACGATCTGACCCTCGGCGCCCTCGCGGCGCAGCGTCTCGCTGGAGGTGCGGCCGTCGCGGATGCCGATCGTGCGGTCCACCTGCTCGGAGACGAGCGGGTCGTGGGTGACGATGACGACGGTGACGCCGAGTTCGCGGTTGGCCTTGCGCAGCGCGTGGAAGACCTCCTCGGAGGTGTCGCTGTCGAGCTCGCCGGTGGGCTCGTCGGCGAGGATCAGCTGCGGGGAGTTGGCCAGCGCCACGGCGATGGCGACGCGCTGCTGCTCGCCGCCGGACATCTCGGACGGCCTGCGGTCGGCGCAGTAGTCGACCCCGAGCAGCGTCAGCAGCTCGGCGGCCCGGCCCCTGCGTGCCTTGCCGGCCAGCTTCATGGGCAGCTCGACGTTCTCCCGTGCGGTCAGGTACGGCAGCAGGTTGCGCGCCGTCTGCTGCCAGATGAAGCCGACGACCTCGCGCCGGTAGCGCAGCCGGTCCTTGGCGGCCATGGACAGCAGGTCGGTGCCGGCCACCTTGGCCAGGCCGGCCGTGGGGACGTCGAGGCCGGACAGCACGTTCAGCAGCGTCGACTTGCCGGAGCCGGAGGCGCCGACGATGGCGACCAGCTCGCCCTTCTGCACCAGCAGGTCCAGGCCCTGCAGGGCGACGACCTCGACACCCTCGGTCTTGTAGATGCGGACGAGGTTGTCACAGACGATGTGCGCGTCACCGCCGAAGGCGGCCTTCTCCTGGCTCGCCTGGGCTTCCAGCTCGGACAGGGTCGGGTTCACGTTCACTCACCCACTCGGAGTACGGAGCCGAGGCTGCGGCGACGGCTGATGGCGGTGTGCGCGTAGGCGCCCAGTACGGCGACGCCGGTCAGCCCGGCGGCCAGGAGTGTAGGTGTCAGCAGGTCGAGGTCGTAGCTCTGGACGTCGAGGTCGCCGGTGTAGGCCGACAGGTCGACGCCGGGGCCGAGCGCGGCGGGCAGGACGAGGCCGAGCGCGAGCCCGGCCAGCGAGGTCAGCACGATCATCGGGGAGATCTCCAGGACGGTCAGCCCCTGTGCCTGGCGTGCCGACAACCCCAGCGTACGCAGGAACGACAGGGCCGCGGCCCGCTCCGCCGCGCTGATCACGAGGGTCACCACGACCGCGACCAGCGCGTACGCCGCCAGCGCCACGGTCACGATCCGCAAGATGGCCAGAACGGTGCCGGTCAGCGCGTCACCGGTGATGGCCGCGCGGGCCTCGGCGGCACCGGATACGGAGATCAGCTTGGCGCTGTCGCCGACGGCTCTGACGGCCTCAGCCCGCACCTGGGCCGGGGAGGCGCTGCCGCTGATGAGCAGGGTGTTGACGTTGACGCGGGTGCCGGCCCGCTGGTTGGTGTCCAGTGGCACGACGAGGAAGCGGCCCTGGCTGAAGAACCCGGGCACCTTCTCGATGACGCCCGCCTCGCGAACCTTCATCCGGCTCTGCCAGCCGACGTCGA
Organism: Nonomuraea sp. NPDC059007; assembly: GCF_042740555.1. Classification (NCBI taxonomy): domain Bacteria; kingdom Bacillati; phylum Actinomycetota; class Actinomycetes; order Streptosporangiales; family Streptosporangiaceae; genus Nonomuraea; species Nonomuraea sp. NPDC059007. Next base: position 133,283 of record NZ_JBHYJD010000013.1, read on the forward strand.
TGGTGCCGCGGCCCTTCATGGCGGGCGAGACGAGCGCGGGGATGCCGTCTCCGCCGGGCTGGGCTGGCAGGGTGATCGGGGTGTCGGCGATGAGCTTGCTCCACGCGGCCAGGTCGACGGCGAGGATGTCGGCCCGCTCGGCGGTGAACCCGATCTGTACCTTCCCCAGCTGTGCGGGGACGACCTGGTCGACGCCGGGTGTCCTGCCGATCTGGGCGATGGCCTCGTCGGTGAAGATGCCGGAGTACTCGACGCGGATCGGCGCGCCGGCCTTCTGCCACACGGCGACCTCCTGCGTGCGGACGATGCCGCTGGAGATCAGCGAGGCGAACACCGACACGGCCAGCGCGGGCAGCAGGATCAGGACCGGCAGCACGCTGAAGGAGCGGGCGCGGGCCGCCCTGGTCAGGCCCAGGAAGGGTACGGCGGGCCGGGCCCGTGCCGCCAGCCGTACGATGAGGCGCAGGGGATAGGGATAGCAGCGCAGGGTGATCAGCGCGGCGGCCAGCGTCAGCGCGATCGGGACGAACAGCAGGAACGGGTCCTGCCCCTGCGTGGCCACGTCGGTGGTGAGGCCGCGGGTGCGGATCAGGTACGCGCCGACCAGGGCGAGCCCGATGACCAGGACTTCCAGCGTGATCCGCTTGGCCGTCGGCTTGGCGGTGGCCACGTCGCCGCGCCGCTCGTTCAGGGGCGCGCGATGTTCCAGGGCGGCTCGGGCGCAGGCGTAGCCGATGCCGGTGAGCAGCAGCAGCGCGGGGCCGACGTGCACGAGCGCGACGGCGGGTCCCGGTACGAGGTAGGCCAGGCCGTACCCGGCGAGGACGGCCGGCAACAGGGCTGCGGCGGTGAGCCCGCCCGCGGTCGCGATGATCTGGCGCAGCGCGCCGCCGCGCGCCCGCATCAGGCCGAGCGCCTGGTCGATGCGGTCGAGCACGAGCTGCACGCCGAGCACGATGACGCCGAGCGCGACCATGAGCAGCCCGCCCAGCGCCAGGTACATGATCGTCTGCGCGGTGGCCAGCTTGGTGAGGAAGGCGGCGATGAGGTTGGCGAGCTGGGTGTCGAGGCGGTGGGCGAAGTCGCCCTTGGCGTTGAGCGCGAGCGCCTTGTCGTACTCCCTGATGGCGGTCTGCACCGCGACGGGGTCGAGTTTGGCGAGGGCGGCGGTGTCGACGGACAGGACCCAGCGGTAGTCGAGCTGGCGGGCCTGGCCGCTCAGCACGGCCAGCGCGGCGGGGGGGATGAGCGCGGTGACGGACTTCTCGAGGTCCAGCTTGCCCGGCGGCTGCACCTCGTTGACGTTGAGCGCGTCGCCGTTGTGGCTCCACCAGCGGTCGCCGGGGTCGACCGCCTTGAAGATGCCGACCACCTTGATCGCGGCGTAGTCGCTCTCGCCGATGATCTGCCGGGCGCCGATCGTGAGCCCCATCTTCTTGGCCGCGTCGGCGACGACGCCGACCTCGAACAGGGGGATGTCGTTGTTCTCGAAGCGCGTGGTCGAGGGTTTGCCGGGCGCCCGTCCCTCGGTCCACCGCACGCGCCGGTCGGCGTCGGACAGCCAGGCCAGGTTGATGTACCTCATGCCGCCGGTGTTGTGCACCGGGGTGCGCGAGGTCTTGGCGCTCATGTGCGAGGTGCCCGCGCCGGGAGGGCGCACGACGGTCCGCAGCCCGGCCGGGACCAGCTTGCGCAGCTCCACGTCCCAGCGCTCGAACTGCTCGACGGAGCCGATGTCCTGCCGGATCCCGTTGGAGGAGGCGAGCGCGGTCAGGTCGGCCTGCTGCGCGGGGGCGGCGTCGAGATCCTGCGCCATCGCCCGGTTGAAGGCCCCCTGCATCATGCGTGGCATGCCCGCGATGAGCAGGCAGGCGCTCAGGGTGAGGACGGCGAGCATGGCGAGGGCGCCGGGATGCACCCGAGCCAGCCGCAGGGTCTTCATTGGTCCTCCCCGATGCGCAGCACTTGACCGAGACCCTGCCGCCGCATGCTGCGGGCCAGCCCGGCGACGATGGCGAACAACACCACGGCCACCACCACGAGCATGGCCGCCGTGGCCGGCCACGGGATGTCGAGCCGCACGTCCGGCGTGACCGCCGCGGCCTGGCCGGTGAGCACGATGTGCGGCACCACCAGGTATCCGACGGCGACCGCCAGCCCGGTCCCCGCCGCCAGCGACAGCCCGATGACGAACGTCTGCTCGATGGCCAGCAGCCCGAACACCTGACGGAAGCTCACGCCGAGCGCCCGCAGGATGGTGAACTCCGACATCCGCTCGCGCGCCGCCACCGCCGCGTTGACCAGGAAGCCGAGCGCCGCGAAGACCAGCGCCGCCAGGAAGCCGAGGATCAGCGCCCCCTGCAGGCCGCTGCCCAGCGGGTCGTCACGCAGCTCCGTCGCCAGCCGCCGCTGGTCGAGCGCGGTGACGTTCCAGACGGGGTTGGTCCTGATCTTCTCGTACGCGGCGGTGGACGAGCCGCCGGTGTTCAGCCACCATTCGGTCGCCGGCAGCGGGATCTCGCCCGCGCTGAGCGTGCGGTCCTGCAGCGTCTTCAGATCCACGAGTACGGCCGGTTGCTCCGGCGTGGTCGTGGGCATGCGCTCCACCACGCCGGTCAGCTTGACCTCGATGACCTGCCGCTCGAAGGTGATCGGCGCGACCTGGCCGACGTTCAGCTTGAGCGCGGCGGCCAGGTCCGCGGTGAGCACGACGGGCAGCGGCGCGTTGACCGTGGCGCCGGCCGCGCGCGGAGGCAGGAGCATCTTGTCCGGGTCCACGCCCGGGGGCGCCGGCATCACGACCGCGCCCTCGCGGCCGGACTCGATGGTGAACAGCCCTTCTCGGCCGGCCGGGTCCGCGCCCGCCCAGCGCAGGCCGCCGGGCACGCTCACCTCCCGGCCGTCGGCGCGCAGCGCGAGCACGCGGGCCTCGCGGTCGGTCTCGCTGACTCCGGAGATGAAGCCCTCGACGGCCAGCGGGTAGCTGACCTTCCCGCCGCGGCCGGTCAGGGCGGTGAGGTCGAGGGTGGCCTGCCGTACGGTCTTGGCGACCGCCTCGACGGGCAGCGCGTGGCGTACGCCGAGCGCGTCGGAGAGCACGACCTGCAAGGGGACGGCTCCGAAGGGCGCCTGTACGTCCACGGTCAGTGTGCGCGGGGTGCCGGGCAGCGTGACCGGAGCGGTCTTGGGCCGGCCGGCGGTCAGCCCGGCGCCGAGCTCGGCGACCGTCTGGGCGGACAGGTCGGAGCGCAGCTGGAAGACCTGGCCGAGCTTGGCGGCGTCGATGGCGATCAGGCTGACGAACGCGTTGTCGACGTCGGCGCGTCCCCGGTAGGCGGGGGCGGCGGCCCGTACGCCGGGCAGCGTGCTGAAGGCGGTGCCCCTGCCGAGGGTGCCGAGCTCACCGCCGTCCGGCGGGCCGGTCAGCCGCAGGTCCGCGCCCGCCTGGTGGCGGGCCTGGTCGCTCTGCGAGGCGCGCCAGGTGGAGGCGGTGGCCATCGAGACGATGCCGATGGCGATCGCCATGGTCAGCAGCAGCGCCGGTCCCGAGTAGCGCAGCGGCCGCCTGGCCACCTGCCAGGCGCCCAGCGCGGGCGCGAGACTGGCCCGCTTGGTGGTGAACCGTTCGGCGATCTTGGAGATGCGGGGGACCAGGCGCAGGCCGAGCATGCCGCCGGTGAGCAACGCCAGGGCGGGGCCGGAGATGATCAGCGGGTCGATGCCCAGTTCGCCGGTGGTGGTCGAGGTCACCGGCGCGCCGTAGTGCTGCAGCTGCCAGATCGCCAGCCCGGCCACGACCAGCAGCGCCAGGTCGGCGCCCGCGCGCTCGATCAGGCCGCGGGCGCCGCTGCGGCCGCGTGCCGACTGTTCCTCCACATAGGTACGGCGGGCCCCGGCGAGGGCGGGCAGCGCCAGGAGCACCGCCGACACGAGCGCCACGGAGGTGGAGACCAGGAAGGTGCCGAGGTCGGCGACGGGCGCCAGCCGTACACCCGAGGCCTGGATCCACGGCAGCGTGTTGACCGCGGCCAGCAGCGGCGGGCCGAGGAACGGCGCGATGACCGCGCACGGGACGGCCACCAGCAGCGCCTCGCCGCCGGCCAGGGAGGCCAGGCGCCAGGTGCCGGCGCCGCGCGAGCGCAGGAGCGCGACCTCCATACGCCGGTGGTCGGCCAGCAGGCGGGCGGTGAGCATGAGCGCGTACGCGGCCAGGAGCAGCAGTTGCAGGACCGGGATGAGCATGGTCGAGCGCGAGACAAGGGCGGCGGTGTCGAGCTGGGTGAGCACGCCGTTGAGCCGGCTGATGGCGGTGCACTCGGAGCAGCCGTTCGAGCGGAGCCGTTCGCGCAGGCCGCTGACGCCGTCGGCCAGCGGGCGCAGTTGCTCGGGGGAGACCTGGCGCAGGTCGGGCAGCGCGGTCCAGGTGGTGCTGACGGTGGTGGCGAAGTGGGTGAGGAAGGTGTCCCGGCCGACCATGAGCGGGCCGTAGGTGGTGTAGGAGCCGGTCTCGACGCCGCGGCTGAGCAGGGGTTCGCCGCTCCAGCGGTCGCCGAAGGGGTCGTCGAGCTGGAAGATGCCGACGATCTTCACCTGGCGGGTCTTCTTGTCCACGCGGCCCTGGGTGGTGATGACCTGGCCGACCTTGAACGAGGTGGCCGAGGCGGCGGGCTGCGAGACGACGGCCTCCAGCGGCTGCGCGCCGTCGCGCGGCCAGACGCCGGAGACGAGTTTGGCCTGCCGGTCGAGGCCGTCGTAGCTGCCGAACCTGAGCAGTTCCGGGCGCTCCTTGCGCTCCTGGCCGGGCATGGCGAAGGAGTCGGAGTGGAAGCTGGCGCCGATCGCCGTCGGCACCCCGGTGAAGAGCTTGCCCACCTGCTCGCGGATGACCTGGTCCAGCTTCGGGAAGGTCTCGCCCTTGACCGGAACGGTCACCGTGACGGCGGTGTTGCCGAAGGAGGCCGTCTCCATGGTGCGCCGGACGCCGACGTCGGCGATGGAGGAGGCGTACATGGTCAGGGCCACGAGCGTGGTGGTGGCCAGCAGGATGGAGCCGAGGGCGGCGAGGAGAAGGAGCGGTTCACTGAACGCCCGCTTGACGATCAACGGCCCCCGCATATGACCCCCTTCACCCGTTTAGTGAACTTTTGAGGATCGGCGGAGTCGAGGGCAAGGTGATCTTCGTAAGGGATGCGCACCCGATACGCTGCGGCGATGCGCATGTGATATCGAAACTGTGACACAAATCGCACAGGACCTGGACTCTATTACTCATTCACGCGAAGTATCGCGCCCACGGCTGCCCGGCGGCCAAGCCAAATGTGGACGTAAACGCCCAGAACCGACACCAGGGCCAGGGTCGCCGCCAGTAACAGCGGCCACCACACCTCGGTCCCCGCCACCGCGGCCCCGCCCGCGTACGCCGACAGGTCGATCGCCGGACCCAGCGCGGGCTCCAGCCCGAGACCCAGCCCCAGACCGGCCAGCGCCGTCAGCAGGATCATCGGCGTGACCTCCAGCACCGTCAGCCGCCGCGCCTGCCCCGCCGACAACCCGAGCGTACGCAGGAACGACAGCGCCCGCGCCCGCTCCCGCGCGCCCACCACCAGCGCCAGCACCACCGCCGCCAGCGCGTAGCCGCCCAGCGCCAGCGTCACCACGCGGAAGACCACCTGGACCGTCGCCGTCAGCGGCTCGTCCTCGATCGCCCGCAGCGCGTCGCCGAAGGTGCGCACCCGCACGCCCGCGCCCGCCGCCTCCGCCAGATCCGCCGCCGCCACGCCGTCGCCCTCCACGAACAACGTCGTGATCTCCACCTCGCGGCGCATCCGCGCCCGCACGTCCAGCGGCGTCACCACGAACTCCCGCAGGTCGCCCAGCCCGGGAAACGAGGTCACCGAGCCCTGGGGCCGCAGCTTCACCTGCTGGTTCCACGTCACCGTGAGCTCGGCGCCCACCTGGTCGGGCGGCACCAGGGCGGGAATCCCCGGACCGTCGCGCAGCGGGCCCGGCGGCCTGAGCGGCGTGCCGGCCACGATCGCGCGGTAGGCCTCCAGATCGATGGCCACCAGGGTGGGATGGCGCTCGGCGATCCGTACGGTGGCGATCTGCGCGGGAACCACCCGCTTCACCCCCGGGACCCGGCGCACCCGCTCGACCGCCTCCGGGGAGAACACGCCGGAGGCCTGCAGGCGGGCGTGGGCGCCGACCTCGTTCCACGCCACGTGCTCCTGTGCCGTCGAGATGCCCGAGGCGACCACCGCGGAGAAGACCGACACGGCCAGCGCGGGCAGCAGCACCAGCACCGGCAGCACCGAGAACGAGCGGGCCCTGGCCGCCAGCGTCAGGCCCAGGAACGGCACCGCCCGGCGACGGCGCGCGGCCAGCCGTACCAGGAGGCGGAGGGGGAAGGGATAGCAGCGCACGGTGATCACCGCGACCGCCACCGCCAGCCCGAACGGCACCAGCACCAGGAACGGGTCCCCGACCGCCAGCCCGCGCAGGCGCAGCAGGAACGCGCCGCCGAGCGCCAGCGCCACCACCGCGGCCTCCACGGTGATCCGCGCCGGTGACAGCCGGGCCGCCACGACGTCGGCGCGCCGCTCGTGCAGGGGTGCGCGGTGCCGGACCGCGAGCAGCGCCGCCGCGCCCGCCGCCACGGCGGTGGCGATCAGCGCGGGACCGGCGTGCACGATCGGAGTGAGCGGGCCCGGCACGGCGTAGGACAGCCCGTACCCGGCCAGTGCGGCGGGCAGCGCGGCCAGCGCCACCAGGCCCGTCCCCGCGCCGGCGACCTGCCGCAGCGACCCGCCGCGCGCCCGCGCGAGCGCCAGCGCCCGGTCCGTCCGCTCCACCATCAGCTGTACGGCCAGCAGCACCACGCACAGCGAGACCGCCAGCAGCCCGCCCAGCACCACGGTCATCACGGTCTGCGCGGTGGCCAGTTCGCCCAGGAACCTGCCGAGCAGTTCCGGCAGCCGGGTGATGAGGACGAAGCGGTTCCACGGGTCGGCGGCCTCGACGCCGGCCAGCCGGTCGTACTCGGCGATCGCCGCGGGCAGCGCGGGCGCCTCACGTGCGGTGACCTTGGCGGTGTCGACGGGGATCACCCAGGAGTAGTGGATCTGCCGCTGCCCGCCGCCGAGCACCGGCAGGCTCTCCGGTGAGATGAGCGCGTCGACGTGCAGTTCGTAGATGTCGGAGCCGGGGATCGGCACGCGGTTGATCGCGCGCACGGCCCGGTTGTGGTCCCAGAAGCGGTCGCCGGGGTCCACGACGTCGAACAGGCCGGTGACGGTCGCGTCGATGACGCCGACGGTGCCGAGCTGGAGCCGGGTGCCGACCCGGATGTTCATCGCCTCGGCGGCCGGCCTGACGATCGCGAGCTCGAAGCGCCTGCCGTCCGACGGGCCCGGAGGCCTCCCTGCCACGTAGCGGACGCGCTGCTCGACGCCGGAGACCCAGGTCGGGTCCACGAACAGCGGGCCGTCCGCCGCCGGCCCCTTCATCACGGGCAGGTTGAACGTGGAGGCACGCTGATGCCCGGGGCCCACCGTCCGGTGCAGGACCGGCGGCAGGATCTCGCGCAGCCGCGCGTCGCGGCGCGCGAAGTCCGCGGCGGTGCGGTGCTCGGGCGGGTCGTCCTGGGTGGTGTACTCGACCGTCAGGTCGGTCCGGTCGGCGGACGCGGAGCCCACCGAGTGCGCGAACGCCCGGTCGTAGGCCGCCTCCATCGTCTTCGGCAGCGCCGCCACCAGCAGCGCCGCCGCGGCCACCAGGGCGGCGAGCACGGCCAGCGCCCCGGCGTGCGTCCTGGCCAGGCGCAGCGGGTTCACAGGTCCTCCCTGACCAGCGGCGCCCGGCGGCGCAGGCTGCCCGCCAGCCCCGCGACCACGCCGAACAACACCACGCAGACCGCCAGCGCCATCGCCAGCGTGGCCGCCCACGGGAAGACCGGCGCCACGGCGGGCACCACGGCCGCCGCCTGCCCGGTCAGCACGATGTGCGGCACCACCAGATACCCCACCACCACCGCCAGCCCGATCCCCGCCCCCATCGCCAGCCCGATCACGAACGCCTGCTCCACCGCCAGCAACCAGAACATCTGCCGCCCGCTCATCCCCAGCGCCCGCAGAATCGCCAGCTCACCGGCCCGCTCGCGCGCCGCCACCGCCGCGCTCACCAGGAACCCGAGCACCGCGAACGCCAGCGCCGCCGCGAACCCGAGCGTCAGCGCCCCCTCCAGCCCCGCCGCCAGCGGGTCGTCACGCAGCTTCGCCGCCTGCGACGGCAGATCCACCACGCTCGCGCCCCACGCGGGCGTGCGCCGTAACCTCTCCACCGCGGGCGCGGTGTCGCCGCCGCGCGCCGCGGCCCACCACTCGGTGACGGGCTTCGGCGGCAGCGCCCACGCCTGGTCACGGGCCTGCGCCGTGGGCAGATCCAGGAGTACGGCGGGCCGCCCGGCGGCCGTCGAAGGCAGCGCGTCCACGATGCCCGCCACGCGCACCGCGGTGTTGCGGCCCTCGATCGCCACCGCGGTGACCTGGCCGACGCGCGCCTTCATGATGGCGGCCAGGTCTTGCGAGACGACCACGGGCAGCGGGTGGCGCCGATCGCTCGGCGAGGCCGTCAGGTGGCCCTTGCCCAGGGTGACGACCAGTGGCTGTGGGTCCGCGGGGGCTTCGGCGGGTTCGGGGGCCGGTACCTCGATGGTGAAGCCGCCGGGGGTCGGCGTGAGCTCGCCGCCGTGCAGGCGGCCGGGGCGCTGGATGGCGTGGGTCCACGGGGCGCCTTCTGGGGCGTTCAGGCCGGTTACGGTGATCCTGGTCGCCGTGCCCCTGGCCGGGACCGGCAGATCGAACGTCAGTCCGCGCAGGAACAAGGCGCCTGCCGTGCCCGTGCGGCCGTAGAGCGGGCGCAGGTCGACCTCCAGCGTGCGCGCGCCCGGCTCCAGCGGCCCGAGGGCGAGCTCCCGCCAGACGCCGAGCCCGTCCACGACGCTGACCTTGACCGGTACCGGCTCCCGCGCCTCCAGCCGGACACCGAGCCGGAGCCGGTCACCCGTCAACGGGATCACCGGGATGCCGGGACGTCCGGCGAGCAGCCGTTTCGCCATGTCCGGCACCCGGTCGGCCGACAGGTCGGCGCGCAGCCGCATGATGCCGCCGATCTTGGCCGCGTCCACGCCGAGCATCGTGACGTCCGTGCCGCCGACGTCCGCGCTGCCCCGGTAGACCGGGCTGATCGCTTGCACGCCCGGCAGCGCGGCGAACGTGCCGCCGCGGCCGAGGACGCCGAGCTCGTGGTTCTCGGGCGGGTCGGAGACGCGCAGGTCCGCGCCGGTCTGGTGGGCGGCCTGGTCGTTCTGGGAGGTTCGCCAGGTGGCCGCGGTGGCCAGCGACAGGCCGCCGATCGCCACGGCCATGGTCAGCAGCAGGGCCGGGCCCGCGTACCGCAGCGGCCGCCTGCTCACCTGCATCGCGCCCAGGGCGGGGGCCAGGCCCGTCTGTCTGGTGGCGAGCCGTTCCGCGAGCCCGGAGACCAGCGGCACCAGCCGCAGGCTCACCAGCCCTCCGGTCAGCAACGCCAGCGCCGGGCCGGAGACGATCAGCGGATCGACCCCCAGCCCGCCCGCCGCGGTGGCCGTCACCGGCGCCCCGTAGTGCCGGAGCTGCCAGATCGCCAGCGCCGCCACCCCCACCAGCACCAGGTCGGCCCCGGCCCGCTGCACCAGCCCTCTGCGGGCGCGCGCGGTCTGCGTCTCGACATAGGTACGGCGGGCCCCGGCCAGGGCGGGCAGCGCCAGCAGTACCGCACAGGCGCCCGCGACGAGCGCCGCCACCACAAAGGCCCCCAGCCCTGCGCGAACCTCCGACGCCCCCGCCCCCGCCCCCGCCCCCGCGCTCGCCGCTTCGAGGAGTATCGGCGCGAGGAACGGCGCCGCCCCCGCGCACGGGACCGCCACCAGCAACGCCTCCGCGCCCGTGAGCACCGCCAGCCGCACGCCGCCCGCACCCCGCGCCCGCAGCAGCGCCGCCTCCATGCGCCGGTGGTCGGCCAGCAGCCGGGCGGTCAGCATCAGCGCGTAACCCGCCAGCAGGACGAGCTGGAGCACCGGGATCAGCATGGTCGAACGCGCCACCAGCGCGGCGGTGTCGAGCTGGGCGATGACCTCGGGCAGGCGGGAGGTGGCGCCGCAGTTGACGCAGCCCGCCTGGGCCAGGCGTTCCTTCGTCCCGGCCACGTCGGCCGCGAACGCGCCGAGCCGGTCCGGCTGGAGCTCGCGCAGGTCCGGCACCGCCAGCCAGGTGACGGTGACATGGTCGGCGAACCGCTCCAGGAACGTCTCGGGTGCCACCACCAGCGGGCCGTACGTGGTGTAGTTGCCCACCTCGGCCCCGCGCACCAGCAGCGGCTCGGCGAACCACCGCTCCCCGAACGGGTCGTCGAGCTGGAAGATCCCGGAGACGCGGACGGTGGCCGGCGCCTTGTCCACCCGCCCCCGGGTGGTGAACGTCCGGCCGGGAGCCAGCCCGAGCGCGGTCGCGACCGGCTGCGAGAGCGCCGCCTCCACCACGTTCCCCCGCCGTGGCCAGGACCCGGCGACCAGCTTGGCGTGTTCGCCCAGACCCTCGTACAGGCCGAAGGTGAACAGCTCCGGCGTCTTGCGGCCGAGCTGCCCTGGCGCCACGTACGTGGCCGATCTGGCCGTGGCCGTGACCGCTGCGGGCAGGCCCTGGTAGGCACGCTTGACCTGGTCGCGCACCATGGCGTCGATCTGGCGGAAGTTCTCCTTCGTCACCGGTGCGGACAGGACCGCCGCCTTGTCCGGGATCGCGGCGGTGGCCATGGTACGGCGCACGCCCGCCTCGGTGATCGTGGAGGCGTACATCGTCAGGGCCACCAGGGTCGCGGTGGCCAGGAGGATGGAGAAGAAGGCCGCAAGCAACAGCAGAGGCTCGCTGAACGCCCGCCTGATGACAAACAGCCCCCGCATGGGTCCACCATCAGGGGAGCGTTGTGGGCGGGCAATGGCGGCGGGCTCAATGGTGATCCAGCCGAGATTCCCATGTGATGCGGAAATCGTGACATTCACTGAAATTCGCGTGCGTCGTGAGCGGGGCCAGGTGTTGGATGCCCGAATGATCAACGAGCCCTTGGAGCGTCTTCGCGCCGCCGCCCGGCGTACCCGTGAGCTGGCCCTGAACCGGGCGGGCACCGGCCTGGGCCACCAGGACGCCGACGACGACGTCGGCACGATCGGCACGGACGGCGCCCTCGGCTTCGACCCGTTCCCGCTGCTCGAAGCCCTTCACCACCACGGCGTCCGGGCCGTGGTGATCGGGCAGGTCGCCGGCATCATGCACGGATCCACCGAACTGACCGGCGACCTGGACCTGCTCTGGGACGGCCTACCGGCGCACGCCCCCGCTTTGGCCGCCGCCTTCACCGCCGTCCACGCCCGGCTGGCGGACGACTCCGTACCCCTTCGCCCGGAGTCCTTTCTCCGTCCCAAGGTGGAGTTCACCTCGCCCGGAGCGGGTGGCGACTGCTGCACGCCGGCGCTGCCCTGGGGCGGTCTTCGCGTGGCGGAGTTCCTCGACCGCGCGATCACCGCGGCCGACCCGGGCGGGCTGGAGGTTCACTACGCCTGCCGAGAGGACCTGATCCGGATGCGCCGCGCCATCGGCCGCCCCAAGGACCTCCGCCGGGCGGCGGAACTGGAAGCGGGTCAGAGTGTGATGGAGAAGCGCCGGCAGACGTGAACCCGGGCGAACTCGCGACGCAGCCGCTCCTCCTCGGCGAGGCCGGCGTGGAGGAACACCGACACCGGGAACAGGCCCGGCCGGGCGCCGGTGAGCGCGCGTTCCGGCTCGCCGGCCGTCGCGTAGACGTGCAGGTAGTGGTCGCTCTCGCGGAAACCCATCGCCCGGTACCAGCGCAGGGCGTCCGGGTCGTCCCGGGTCCAGGCGTCGAGGGCGGTCACCGTGGGCATGGTGCGGACGCGGGTCATGGCCTGTTCGAGCAGCGCGCGGCCGATGCCGGCGTGCTGGTGGTCAGGGTGGACCGCGACGGTCTCGATGGTCGCCAGCTCGCCCCGGACGGTGCCGTGCCGGTCGGCGGCGACCAGTTCGAAGCCCGGGGCCGCGACGACAGGTTTGGCCGGGGCGACGTCGTCGAAGTAGGCGGTGCGCAGAAAGGCCAGAACCCGGCAGCGCAGCCAGGAGGACTCGTCGGCGCGGGCGTAGTCACGGAGAATGTGGTTCAAGGCAGTGATCCTTAACGGCAGGCAGCAGGAAATCCGGCGGGGTACGGCCTTGAAAGATCACGACCTGATTGTGCGGAATGCCGCAGGCGAGAACAAACGGTTTTCGGCGGTTGCCTCCGCGCGGAGCCGGTAACTACCCTGAAGCGAGCGTGCGAGGGCGCCGCCAGTCCGCGGGCAGGGATTTTCCCACCTCGAACAGCACGTCAAAGCACTGGACACGACCAACCTCTTTCCGGCCGGGCAAGCGGACCTCGGCGACGATGGAGGTTGCGATGTCTGATCGACATTTCGAGCTGCCGGCTCATCCAAACGCCGAGTACTACCGCAAACAGGCCAAACACCTGCATCACGCGTACGCCGCGGGCGATGCGGCGGCCGGAGCCCGGGTCGCCGAGGTGCTGGGCGATCGAGCCGAAGAACGATTCCTGCTCAGCGACGCCCAGTTCGTACTCGCCCAGGAACACGGCTTCCGGACCTGGCCCGAATTCCGCGCCCACATCGAAGGCCGCGGCATCACCGAAGAACGGCCGGTCTCCCGCCTCATGGGAGTAAGTCCCGGGATCTACGCCTCGATGGCCGACACCCTTCTCACGGAGTTGCGCCGCGACACTCCCGCCGCCCTGCGACGACTACGGGCCTACGTGCCCCGCCACGCCACCGCCACCTCCGGCGCGACCGCCGGGCTCCGCGACGCGCGGCTGATCATCGCGCGGGAGCTCGGCTTCCCGACCTGGCAGGAACTCCTGTCGTTCACCGAGAAGTCCCGGCACGACCTCGGCGAGCACCGCCGCCGACGGCAGCGGCTGCACCGCGAGGCCGAAGCCCTGCTGGCCGGCGACACCACCCGGCTGGCCCACCTGACCGCCGAGCAGGCCGACACCCTGTTGCACATGCTCGCGGGCCCCGAGCCGATCCCCGGTGTCCGGCCAGGCAAAGAGCTCGGTGTACCCCGCGCCGCGGTCACCGTCCTGCTCGGCAAGGCCACCGACCTGGACCTCCCGCTCACCTGGGCCGCCCGCTTCAACCGCGTCGGCTACGTACGCCTGCTACTCGAAGCCGGCGCCAACCCAGGCACCCGGACCCTGGGCGTCACCCCACTGGAGAACGCCGTCTACCACGGCAACACGGATGTAGCCGACCTGCTCGCCGTACACACGATCGCCCCGCAGGCGCTCTGGATGTACGCCGCCTGCGGCAGGCTGGACCTGGTACGGACCTGCTTCGACCCGGACGGCATGCTCCGCCCGCACGCCGCGCCGGCACGCCCTGACCTCGCCGACACCGGCGCCGGCTTCCCCTCCCGCCTGCCGCCGACCGATGATCCGGAGGAGATCGTGGGAGAGGCGTTCGTCCACGCCTGCCAGCACGGCCGGATCGAGGTCGTACGCTGGTTCCTCGACCACGGCGTCCATCCGGACGTGGCACCCTACCTCGGACGCACCGGCCTCCACTGGGCCATCCCAGGCGCCCGGCTCCCCGTGATCCGCCTGCTCCTGGAACGCGGCGCCGACCCGTCCATCCGCGACGACCTCCTCCAGATCGACGCCGACGGCTGGCTGCGCATAGCCTTCGCCGCCCGCCCACACGACCCCGAAGCTCAGCACCTCCACGACCTGATCGGATCCGCCCCACACTGAGCGCCCCGCACCCGCCCCCCCGCAGACCTGCGGGGGGCGGGCCGCCTAGAGCCCCTGCTGGTCGAGCGCCCGTCTCGCGGTTTCCGGGTACCGTCGCACGAGCCGGCGGAGCGTTTCCCGGCGGAAGTGACCGCTGCCTCTCAAAGGCCGACCGGTTCGACCATCTGCCAAGGGTCGTCGATCCACATGTGCTGACCAGCCGGGGTCACGGTGATGCCGAACCTGTTCGGCGCCGGGCGCCCGGCCCGAAGCCATCCCATGTAGGCACGCTCCACCTCGTCCCAGACGCGCCGCGCGCCTGCCTGCCTGACCTCGACGTCCGCCTCACTGTAGGTCGCCACGGCCGTGGCCCAGCTCTCGCCCTCCAGGGTTTCGGCATGGGCGGTGAACGTGGAGGCACCATCGCCGCCGGGATGATCCCACCCTTGACCGTGCACGGTCAGCTCAGGTGCCGCGCCGGCCAGGTAGATCTGGAACCCCCTGGACAGGGCGTCGACGACGGCCGCGGGGTCAAGGCGGCTCGACGTCACTGTCACATCGATCGGGCGTACGGCGGGTGCGCCATGACGTACCTGATCTCGCATGAGCATGTACGACGCCTCGACACCCAGCGTGCCGAGGGCGGTGCCGTCATCGACAACGTCGAGATACAGCTGGTGACCCCAGATCCCGGACGGTGGCATCCAGGGGAGGACGATGCCGCCGCCCGGCCGGGTCTGCTCCACCCAGGCGTAGGGGACCTCGCGGACGCCGCAGGTGACGTGGACGCGGTCATAGGGGGCTCGGTCGGCGCAGCCGAGCGCACCGTCGCCGACGAGGACGAAGGGCGCGTGGCCGGCCTCGTCGAGGTTGGCACTGGCGACGGCGGCCACCGTCTGGTCGACCTCGACGGTGGTGACGTGATGGTCGCCGACCCGGGCGGCGAGCATCGCGGCCGTCCAGCCGGTGCCGGTACCGATCTCCAGTACCCGATGATGGGAGGCGAGGTCGAGCAGCCGGAGAAACTCGACCGCCACGTGCGGGCTCGACAGCGAGGATGTGGGCGGGGCGCTGGTGTCGCTGATCTCCGCGTCTCCGTCGCCGCGCTGGGTGATGATGGCGGTGTTGGTGTAGACGGCCTCCCACCAGGCGTCTGGGTCCGCCTGCTGGTCGATGAGGTGCTCGGGGCGGTCATCTTGAGGTGTGGCCCAGGCCCGGTCGGGCACGAACGCACAGCGAGGCAGCTGCTCTACCGCGTGGAGCCACGCTTTGTCGCCATGGTCGGCCAGGCTGAGGACACCGGCGTCCAGGAGGTAGCGGGAGAGCGCCTGCGCGTGGGTGGCGTGCATGATGTTTCTGGGCACGGGCCGCTCCTATTTCTTCTTCGTAGGCGCGCATTTGAACGTGGGGGTGCACTGGGGGTCGGGTGGCTTGGTGGGGTTGCAGCTGCCCTTCGGGTGGCAGTTGTCCGGCTTCTGCATGCCGGGAGCGCAGCCCGGGTTGCAGTTCGGTTCGCACGGCCACGCTCCGGCGGCGGTGACCGCGGGCAGGATCTGCTCGTGTGAGAGCTGGTACGCGGCTTCTACGAGGGACGTTAGACCGGTCTCGCGGATGTTGCCAGCGGAAAGCCAGCGCGAGAGCGGGCACGGGGTGACGGTGCCGTCGGGCAGGATCGCGGCGATGCCGTCGCCACATCGGCCGCATAGCTGGGAGACGTCGCACGGTTGCCGCGCGGGCCGGCCGAGGAGCCGCATCCGATCGACGCTGATGTCGGTGACGCCGAGTCGCGCGAGCTGCTGCTTGGCCTGTTCGACGTGCTGGCCGTCGTGGATGTCGATGATGCCGGCGCGGATGGGGATGCCCAGGGCGATGGCGCGGCCGATGTTGGCGTGGGTGCGGTGGTGGGTCCTGCGTTGGGTGATCTGCTGGTGCTGGTCGGGGTCGTCGGTGTAGTAGGAGGTCGCGAGCATGACCTTGGGCTGTGCAAAGACGTCCCACAACGATGGGGTGACGTGGACGAGGTTCGTGTACACCTCGACCTGTAGGCCGTCACCCAGCGCGTGCGCGATGAGCGTGGGCAGGTCGGGGTGCAGGGTGGGTTCGCCTCCGATGAACTGCACCATGCGGGCGCCGAGCGCGCGGGCCTGCGTGATGGCGGCGGCCCATTCGGTCGCGGTCATGGCGCCGTGGGTGCCGTCCGGTCCGGAGCCGGCGTAGCAGTGGGTGCAGGCAAGCTGACATTTGCCGGTGATCTCTGCCCAGAAGAAGTCCAGGGCGGGTGGTGCCGTGCTCACGGGTCCTCCTGACAAGACGGGGCTGTGTGGGCCGGGTGAGACCCAGCCCATGGGAAACCATGTGTTCCAACTGCGTACCGCCGCTGCTCCTCCAACCCGCGTGAGAACGTCCACGCAGGGAACGCGGTCCGTAGGCCGGCCGGCTTGTCCGCCTGGGCCTGGGGTCATGACGGCATCATGCGATGCGGAGACAAGACAGCGCTCCGACACCGCCAGACATCTGAGGACATCTCTGAGTCAGCCAGATCATGAACGATGTCCTTCGACAGGATTGCCGTCATGGTGAACGAACGGCTCCGCCGGACGATGCTCCACGCCGGTATCGACCCGGAGGGGTTGGCAGCGCGCGCCGAGGTATGTGTCAAAACCGTGGAACGCTGGTTGCACGGCACGTCCGTGCCGTATCCCAAGACCCGCTACCGGGTCGCCGCCATCCTCCAGGAGGATGAGTCATACCTCTGGCCGGATGCCACCGACAGAACCGGGCTCGCCGGAGCCGAACTCGTCGCCGGTTACCCTCGCCGCAACGATGTCCCCCGGCACCTCTGGACGGAGATCCTGCGAGGGGCCAAGCGGAACGTCGACCTCATCGCGTCCGCCGGTCTGTTCCTGGCCGAGGAACATCCTGACTGGATCCCCACGCTGGCGGCCAAGGTGGAGGCAGGCGTGCGCGTACGCCTGCTCTTTGGCGATCCCGACGGCTGGCAGCTCGCCGCACGGGATGCCGAGCATCAGATAGGAGGCGGGGTCGCCGGCCGGGTCGCCGCGGTGCTGGCCCACTACGGGCAGCGGATGCCGCCTACCGTGCAGATCCGGTTGCACGACACCCCGCTCTACAACTCCATCTATCGCTTTGATGATGAAATGCTGGTCAACGTCCACGTGTACGGCTTGCTGGCTGCTTTCACGCCAACCCTGCGTCTGCGCCGGGTGGACGGGGCATGGTTCAACACCTATCTGGAGTCCTATGAGCGGGTGTGGGCGTCAGCCCGGCCCTGGGACAGGGGAACTGTGCTGTGAAAGAGATCAGACGCATCGACTACTGGCAGGATCCCGAAGCGCCGAAGCCGACCAGTCGCAAGGCGTCCGCGAGCGTGTTCGTCAAGGGCGATCAGGGGCGGGTGCTCATGCTCCGTCGCACGGACAACGGCCTGTGGACGATCCCCACCGGCGGGGTGAAGAAGGGGGAGACGGTCGCGGAGGCGGGCGTTCGCGAGTGCAGGGAAGAGACGGGCCTCGAGATCGAGATCGTCGGTCTGGTCGGCGTGTTCTCCACGCCGGATCATGTGATCGTCTACATGAAGGGCGGCAAGGTTGACGAGGTGCGTCAGCCGATCAATGTGTGCCTGCGGGCCCATGTCGTCGGAGGGGAGATCCGGCCGGAGCCGGCGGAGGCGCAGGAGGTGCAATGGGTGACGCCGGAGAGGCTCGCCGGGTACAGCATCCATCCCGCGATCCGCCTGCGGATCGACTGCGGGCTTGCCGGCGGATCTCCGCACATCGGCTGACCCGGCTGTCGATCATCTGTCGTGGCGCACAGGGCACTTAGCTCGCGTTGAGGACCTGGGTTGGATGGCCCCTGCCGAACCAACAGCCTGGCCCAGCTGCTTTCCGGGGGCGAAGCGAGGGTGGGATCCAGCTGGCTGACCACTTGGCTGGGTAAGGGGTGGGTCTTCAGAAAGGCAGCCCGAGCGAAGCGAGGCCGACCAGGGGTCGAGCCCGTGGCTCGACTGGAAGAACGCCTGGAACCCGGACGCGCGAAGCGCGCGACAGTGAAAGACGATGCTTTTGGGTATACGGAAACGCCGCACCCCTACCCGGGGGCACGGCGTCCAGGAAAGCGTCAGGCTACTTGGCGGCCAGCGCGGCGGCCTGCTTGGCGATCGCCGACTTGCGGTTCGCGGCCTGGTTCTTGTGGATGACGCCCTTGCTCACTGCCTTGTCGAGCTGACGGGAAGCCACACGCTGAGCTGCCGCGGCCTCCTCGACGTTGCCCTGCTCGGCGGCCTCGCGGAACTTGCGAACCGCGGTCTTCAGGGACGACTTGACGGCCTTGTTGCGCAGACGAGCCTTCTCGTTCTGCTTGTTGCGCTTGATCTGGGACTTGATGTTCGCCACGAAGAAGCCTCGGTGAGAATCTGGTGATGGATGGGGCGCGCGGGCTCGAGAGAGGGCGCGCCACACGCAGTTGAACAGGCTACCAATAACTCAGGTCGCCGCTCAAATCAACGACTCCGAGCGTAGCCACTCCGTGGTGTACTCGCGCCAGTCCTCCTCCGTCGCCGCGAAGTCTACATACACGGCCAGCCCGTATCGTTCGCGCGGTCCCCGGTCGGTGATGGCCAGGCGGGCGGCCAGCGCCGCGTCGGCCACGCTCTCGGCGGAGTCGCCCCAGGGTATGCCGTGGTCGTGGTAGGCGGGCGCGCCGAGCAGCACGGTCCTGGTCTCGGGTACGAGGTCGAGTGCGAGCTTGGCCTGCCGTACGGCATGCCCGCCGTACAGGGAGGTGAGGGGCATGCCCGAGTCGTAGGCCATGACGGCCACCTGGTCGACCCGCCGGGCCACCTCGCCGAAGTAACCCTGTGACCAATACTTGTCGTGGTCCAGGAAGACCCTGGTCACCGGCCGCATGAGGGGGTAGGGCTCGATCTGCGGCGTGGACGTCGACAGGAGTTCGGTCAGCGGCCGGGTCCGGTCGAGCAGGTCGAGGAAGTCGCCGTCGTCGGAGCCGATGGGCTCGAAGTTGTAGTGGATGCCGTCGTAGCCGAGGGCCATGATGGCGGTGACGCTGGTGAGGATGTTCTGCCTGGTGGCGGGGGAGTCGAGGTCGAGGAAACCGTCCACCTTCTGGCCGAGCCAGGCCGAGACCCGGACGTCGGGCAGATGTTCGTGCGCCCAGGCCACGAAGCTCTCAGCGGTGGAGATGGCGCTCATGTCGAGGGTTCCGTCGCGTTTGAAGGGGCCGCTGTGGACGTAAAGGTCCTTGATGCCGGTACTGCGCAGCCGTACCGCCAGATTCTTGACGTCTTGCTCCGTGCGGCGGCCGTCCACCCACATGTGGCCCATCCACAGAGCGTCGTTACCGGTGCTCTTGGCCCAGTCCGCGGGCTCGCCGGTAAACTGGACTCGGAACGCTGCGGCGACCACGCCGACCAGCACGACCACGATGGCCAAGGCAAGCGCGAGCACGCGCAGGCCGCGGCGGATGACGGTTCGGGCAATCACCCGGGCATGTCACCATGAAAGACGCTTGACCTCAACCCTGTCGAAACGGACTTCGGTGCGCAATCAGCCTGGCCAGACCGACCCCGCGTTGATCCGCAACTTCTGCATCATCGCGCATATCGACCACGGCAAGTCCACGCTTGCCGATCGCATGCTGCAGATCACCGGTGTGGTCGACGACCGTTCGATGCGTGCTCAGTACCTCGACAGGATGGACATCGAGCGCGAGCGCGGCATCACGATCAAGTCCCAGGCGGTGCGGCTGCCGTGGGACGGGCACGTGCTCAACATGATCGACACGCCCGGCCACGTCGACTTCACGTATGAGGTGTCCCGGTCGCTGCAGGCGTGCGAGGGCGCGATCCTGCTGGTCGACGCCGCTCAGGGCATCGAGGCGCAGACGCTCGCGAACCTCTACCTCGCGATGAACAACGACCTCGACATCATCCCGGTCCTCAACAAGATCGACCTTCCGGCCGCCCAGCCGGAGAAGTTCGCCGAGGAGATCGCGGGCCTGATCGGCTGCGACCCGTCGGACGTGCTGCGGGTCTCCGGCAAGACCGGCGAGGGCGTGCGCGAACTGCTCGACCACGTCGTCGCGACGGTCCCGCCGCCCGTGGGCGCCGCCGACGCGCCCGCCCGCGCGCTGATCTTCGACTCGGTGTACGACACCTACCGGGGCGTCGTCACCTACGTACGCGTCTTCGACGGCCACCTCGGCAAGCGCGAGCGCATCACCATGATGTCCACGCAGGCCACCCACGAGACGCTGGAGATCGGCGTCATCTCCCCCGAGCCGAAGGTCGCCGACAAGGGCCTCGGCGTCGGCGAGGTCGGCTACCTGATCACCGGCGTGAAGGACGTGCGCCAGTCACGGGTCGGCGACACCGTCACCTCGGCCGTGCACGGCGCGAAGGAGATGCTGGCCGGCTACGACCACCCGCGGCCCATGGTGTTCTCCGGCCTCTACCCGATCGACGGCGACGAGTACCCGGAACTGCGCGAGGCGCTCGACAAGCTGCAGCTCAACGACGCCTCCCTGATCTACGAGCCGGAGACCTCGGCCGCGCTGGGCTTCGGCTTCCGTGTCGGCTTCCTCGGCCTGCTCCACATGGAGATCATCCGCGAGCGGCTGGAGCGCGAGTTCGGCCTGTCGCTGATCTCCACGGCGCCCAACGTCGTCTACCGGGTGGAGATGGAGGACGGCAAGGAGCTGACCGTCACCAACCCGTCGGAGTTCCCGACCGGCGGCAAGATCGACAAGGTCTTCGAGCCGGTGACGAAGTCGACGATCCTGGCCCCGGCCGAGTTCATCGGCGCGATCATGGAGATCTGCCAGGGACGGCGCGGCAACCTGCTGGGCATGGACTATCTGTCGGAGGACCGCGTCGAGATCCGCTACACGCTGCCGCTCGGCGAGATCATCTTCGACTTCTTCGACCAGCTGAAGTCCCGCACCCGCGGCTACGCCTCGCTCGACTACGAGCCCGCGGGCGAGCAGGAGGCGGAGCTGGTCAAGGTCGACATCCTGCTGCAGGGTGAGCCGGTCGACGCCTTCAGCGCTATCGTGCACAAGGACAAGGCCTACGCCTACGGCGTCGACATGGCCAAGAAGCTGCGCGAGCTCATCCCGAGGCAGCAGTTCGAGGTGCCGATCCAGGCGGCCATCGGCGCCCGGGTGATCGCCCGCGAGAACATCCGCGCGATCCGCAAGGACGTCCTCGCCAAGTGCTACGGCGGTGACATCAGCCGTAAGCGCAAGCTGCTGGAGAAGCAGAAGGAAGGCAAGAAGCGGATGAAGATGGTCGGCCGGGTCGAGGTGCCGCAGGAGGCGTTCGTGGCCGCGCTGTCGACCGACTCCAGCGCCGCGGACAAGGCGAAGAAGTAGCGGCGCTCAGAGCCCTAGCAGCGCGGGCTCTGACGCCAGCGCCCGCCAGTGCGCGGCCGGGTCCGGCACGAGGCGGCGCTCCCGCAGGTCGAGGAGCCCGCCGACGCTGGTCAGCTCGGCCGCCAGACCGCCGTCCCGGTGCCGGTACTCCTGTACGATCCTGAACGTCTTGCCCGCGCCCCACTCGAACCCGCAGCTCACCTCGACCTCGTCGCCGCCGCGCAGTTCGCGGTGGTAGCGGATGGTGTTCTCGAGCGTGATCGGGCCCACGCCCGACGCGAGCAGGTCCTCGACGGTGATCCCGGCCGCGCGCAGGCACTCCCATCGGGCGTGGTCGCCGTACTGGTGGTAGACCGCGCCGTTCACGTGGCCCTGCGTGTCGAGTTCATATCCGCGTACGGCGATGCGTACCGCGAAGCTCATGACCGTTCCTCCAGCCAGTCGTGCGATCGCCCGGTGAGGTAGCGCAGGCCGTCCTCGCCGATCGCGATCCAGTCGCCGCGGGCCCAGCCGCCGGTGGTCTGCGGGGCGAAGCCGTGCTTTCTGAACAGCGCCGACGCCTCCTGCTTCGTCAGCCCCCTGCGCCCCCACTCGGCGATGACACGCGCGGTTCGCTCCGGCTCGTCGGGCTCCTCTGGACCGCCCAGGGCGGTGGCGAGCTCCTCGAACCCTTTGGCGATCTGCCGGAGCGCGGCCTGCGCCCGTGGGACGTCCATGCTCGCAATCGTACTGCGATCGCTAGCGATTGCCTAGCGATGCTGTCGGCTCAGATACCCCGCGAGCACCGCCGCGCCCAGGACGGCCTGCAGGACAAGCAACCCGCCGGAAAACCCCGTCACCAGGGCGATCGCCATCGGAAAGCAGCCGATGACCGCCAGATCGAGCCCGGTCAGACCCCAGAACAGCGGCCCGGTCGGAATCGCGCCCGCCCCCATGTCGAGGATCGGCATCGCGTGGTTCACCGGAGCCCGCCTCGCCATCCGCAACGCGGCGGCGGCCAGTGCGGGCGCCGCGAGCGGCACGAACCACAACAGCGACCCCGCAGCCCCGGGCAACAGCACCAGCGCCGCTCCCATCCACGCGGCCGCCAGCAGCGCGGGCAGCACGGCCCGTGCCGCCATCAGCCCACGCCCCGGCAGCGCCAGCAGGCGGGCCAGCGCCGGGTTGTCGGCGTCCCACCGCGCCCCCGACACCGCGGACGCCGCCGCGGCCAGCCCACCGCCCAGGACGAGCACCGCCACCAGCGCTCCCGTGTCGGCAGTCGCCTGGGCCAGCAGGGCGGGCGCCGCCGTCGAGCCCGCCAGTACGGCCAGCCGCCCCGGCCGCCGCACCAGCCGCAGCACCTCCTGCCACGCGGGCGCGAACACCGCGGGCAGGCCGGGCCACGACCGGCTGCGCAGGCGGGCGCCACGCCAGTGGTTGTCCTCGGCGAGCCAGCTCAGCAGGCTCGGATCCAGGCTCACGGTGGCGTTGGCCAGGTGCCCGGCCCTGGCCGACGACGACAGCAGGCGGCGGGACGGGATGCGGGCAAAGGCCGACCAGGCATGCCGTACCAGGAAGGCGGAGACCAGAGCCGGAACGGCCGACCAGACGGGCGCGGGCACGTGGCGGCCTCCCACCAGCATCAGGACGACCGCGGCCAGCACCAGCGCGGCGATCACCGCGCGCAGCGCGAGGTCCCACGGATCGGACGTCTGGGCCAGCACGGCCATCGCCACCCCGCCCGCGCTCACCGAGACGCCCGCCAGGAGCGCGCCGACCAGCCGCCAGACGAGGTGGTCGGGCGCGCCGGTCACCGCCAGGGCCGCCAGCCCGAGACCGGCGCCGACCACGAGGCTGACCAGCAGCAGCGTCCGCGCGGAGCGTGCCAGCACGTCGCGCCGGTCCAGCGGGGACAGCAGCAGCCAGGCCGCGTCCGCCGCCGACACCACGACGGGACCGATCGCGCGCGCCGCCCACAGGAAGCCCGCGAGCACGAGCGTCACCAGCGCCAGCCCGGCGCCCACCTGCTCCGGCGGAGGCGGCGCTGCCATGGACTCGAACGCGGCCGAGACGGGCTGGGCCAGCATCGCGCCGCCCATCGCCAGCCCGAACAGCGTCGCGTACCGGTCGCTCAGGCTCCGCTGCCGCCCGGACCGGGTCCGGACGAGCGCCCTGATCTCGCGCACCGCGGTCATCGTCCGCTCACCGGGGTCGCGAGGGACACGTGGCGGGCGCGGGCGGCGAGGGCGGGGTCGTGGGTGGCCATGATGACGGTGCCGCCGCCGGCCGTGTACTCCAGCAGCAGGGTGCCCAGGCGCTCGCGGAAGGCGGTGTCGAGGCCGCGTTCCGGCTCGTCGAGGAGAAGGAGGCTGCTGGGCCGTACCAGGGCCGCGGCCAGGGCGAGACGCTGGCGCTGGCCCGTGGAGAGCTTGAGCGGAACGGCGTCAGCGCGCGGACCGAGGTCGAACAGCTCCAGCGCCCGCTCCACGCTCATGCGCGGCCCATCGTGTACGGCCAGCACCAGCTCAAGGTGCTCCCGCGCGGTGAGACCCGGATACCAGGCCGGTTCGTCCCCCGTCACCGCCACCCGCCGCCAGAACGCCGCCACGTCGGCCGGAGGCGCACCGAAGACCGTGACCTCCCCGCTCGTCGGCGGCTGGAGACCGGCCAGGCAGCGCAGCAGCGTGGACTTGCCGGACCCGTTCTCGCCCACGACCGCGACCAGCTCACCTGGTCGTACGACCAGGTCGTGGCCGGTGAGGATGGGATTGCCGCCGAGTTCGACGGTCAGGCGGACAGTGGTCACGAGGGGATCGCACACCGTTCGACCCTACCCGGCGCGGCATTTTTGTCGGTGCCGCACTCTAGCCTTTCGAATCTCGAACATGAGTGCGATAGGAGGGGTGTTGTGATCGCTGCTGAGCGGTATGAGAGGGCGGCCCTGCTGGGTGTCGCGATCGCGGAGGAGACGCGGCGGCTGCTCCGCCTGCATCTGCGCCCGGCCGAGGTGGCCGCCGACGGCACGGTGGGGGTGGAGGTGCCCTATCCGGACGCGGCGGTGGTCCGGGCGGTGCTCGACGTGGCCGCGGAGTGCTTCGGTGAGGAGGGCGACGGTGAGGAGGCGCGGGAGGCGGCGCTGTCGACGTTGTTACAGCTGGCCGACCTGAGGCTCAGCCGGTGACCGCGTGTGCCCCCGCCGCGCGGGGTCGGTTACCGTCGGAGCCATGCGGCTGATCTCAGTGAACGTGGGGCGGGCGGTCGACGCGGAGTGGGCGGGCAAGCTGGGGCGCACCGCCATCGACAAGAAGGCGGTCACGCGCCGCGTCGGCGTGCGGCAGAACGGGCTGGAGGGCGACGAGCGGGCCGACCAGCCCAACCACGGCGCGCCCACGCAGGCCGTCTACTCCTATGCCCGCGAGGACTATGACTGGTGGGAGGGGGAGCTGGGGCGGGAGCTGCGCGACGGCCAGTTCGGCGAGAACCTCACCACGTCCGGGGTGGACGTGTCGGGGGCGGTGCTGGGCGAGCGCTGGCGGGTCGGCACGGCGTTGCTGGAGGTGAGCGGGCCGCGCATTCCGTGCGTGGTGTTCCGTAACTGGATGGACGAGCCGGGCTGGCTCAAGCGCTTCACCGACGCCGGCCGGGTGGGCGCGTACCTGAGCGTGGTGGAGACGGGCGAGCTGGGCGTCGGCGACCCGGTCGAGATCGTGGCCCGCCCGGAGGAGAGCGTCACGATCGCCGAGTCCGTGCTCGCCTACCACGGCGACAAGGACGTCATGGCCCGCATCCTGGCCTTCCCCGGCCACGGCTCCTACTGGGACCGCCGCGCCGAACGCCTCCTGCGCTGAAGGTCCGCGAGCGGGGAGCGGCGCACGGGCAGCCCCCCGCTGGTGCGGCCCGTGCGCCGTCCGACTTCTAGCGCAGAACCCTGTACAGGGCGGAGGTGAGCGAGGCCTTGGCGTCGTCACCGTCGATGGACCACATCATGTAGCCGCCCAGGCCCTTGTGCCGGATGTAGGCGGCCTTCTGCAGCATCACGATCGGGTCGTCGTAGGTCCAGAACTCGGTGCCGTCGTACAGCCACACGGCGCCGGTCCTGACGTCGCGGTAGCGCTTGCCGGGCTTGGCGAGGATGTCCTTGTAGTCCTCGGAGCCCGCCTCCCACTTGCCGGGGGCGGCGCCGGTGGCGGGCTGGTAGACGCCGTCTCCGGCCGGGCCCGCCGGCACGCCGGTCCAGCCCTTGCCATAGGCGGGCACGCCGGCGACGAGCTTGCGGATCGGCGCGCCGCGCTCCAGGTAGTAGTTGATCGTCTGGTCGAGGCTCTCGCGGATCTCGTTGGGGTCGCGTCGGTCGTTGAAGAGGTTGGAGTGGTGACCGGTGATCTTGTCCCACGGGCCGTGCAGGTCGTAGCCCTGGATGGTGGCGTAGTCCAGGTTGCGGAAGACCTTGCGCACCTCGAGGCCGGCGTCGATGACGCGGGTGGCCGCGGGCAGGAACGCCGTGATCAGGGCGGAACGCTTGTAAGCGTTCATCTGCGACCTGAGCTCGGCGACGAAGGCGGTGAAGTTCTGCTTGTCCTCGGGACGCACGACGTTGCCGGGGGCTCCGGGGTAGCCGGGCCACTCCCAGTCGAGGTCGATGCCGTCGAAGACGCCGGCGCCCGTGCCGTCGGCCAGGCCGGGCAGGTTGCCGCGCAGCCACAGGTCGATGCAGGACTTGGCGAGCTTGCTCCGCGATTCGGCGGTGAGGACGGCGTCGGAGAAGTACTTGGAGCCGGTCCAGCCGCCCAGCGAGATCAGGACCTTGAGCTTGGGGTGCTTGGCCTTGAGCTTCTTGAGCTGGTTGAGGTTGCCGTTGAGTGCCTGGCCGGGCGCGTCGGCCACGCCGTCCACGCTCTGCTCGGCGGGCACGGGACGCTGCCAGTCGGCCCAGGCGTCGGCGGAGTAGCACTCGGCCTGCTGGTTCACGAACCCGAAGGCGTAGTTGATGTGGGTGAGTTTGCGGGCGGCCCCGCTGGTCTCCATGTCCTTGACGTGGTAGTTGCGACCGTAGACGCCCCACTGGACGAAGTAGGCGACTCTCTTGTAGCCGGATCCGTGGTTGGCCTCTGCCGGGGCCGACACCACCGTCATACCGAGTAAGAGGGTGAGAGCGAGCAGGACTTTCTTCACGCGGCGTCTCCTGAATTGATAGGAAACTTTCCTTTAAGATGCCCTGACAGTAGGACGGTGTGATCGGGCAGTCAATGGCAGAAGGCAGACTGGAGGGGTGCCATCCACCCTGCCCGACGGCGATCCCGCGCCCCCGTCCGGAGAGCTGCCCGAGAGTGCCCTGCGCGGCCTCGGCGAGCGCCCGTTCGGCTTCTACGTGCACGTCCCGTTCTGCGTGACGCGCTGCGGCTACTGCGACTTCAACACCTACACCGCCGCCGAGCTGGGCCCCGGCGCTTCGCACCGGGACTACGCCGACACCGCCATCGACGAGGTACGGCTCGCGCGCCGCGTGCTCGGCACGGCCGACCTGCCCGTCGAGACGGTGTTCTTCGGCGGCGGCACGCCCACCCTGCTGCCCGCCGGCGACCTGGCCCGCATCCTGGCCGCGATCGACGAGGAGTTCGGCCTGCGCCCCGGCGCGGAGGTCACGACCGAGGCCAACCCCGAGTCCGTCGACCCCGGCTATCTGGCCGAGTTGCGCGCGGGCGGCTTCAACCGGATCAGCTTCGGCATGCAGTCGGCCAAGGAGCACGTGCTGAAGGTGCTCGACCGGCACCACACGCCGGGGCGGGCGGCGCAAGCCGTACGGGAGGCTCGGCAGGCCGGGTTCGCCCACGTCAACCTCGACCTCATCTACAGCACCCCCGGAGAGAGCGACGACGACTGGCGGGCGTCGCTGGAGGCGGCCATCGCCGCCGGGCCCGACCACGTCTCCGCGTACTCGCTCATCGTCGAGGAGGGCACGCGGCTGGCGGCCCGCATCAGGCGCGGCGAGCTGCCGATGCCCGACGACGACGTGGCCGCCGACCGCTACCTGATCGCCGACGAACTGCTGGCGAAGGCCGGGTACTCCTGGTACGAGGTGTCGAACTGGGCCAGTTCCGAGGCCGGCCGGTGCCGGCACAACCTGCTCTACTGGACCGGCGGCGACTGGTGGGCCGTCGGGCCGGGGGCGCACAGCCACGTGGGCGGCACCCGCTGGTGGAACGTCAAGCACCCCGCCGCGTACGCGCAGCGGCTGGCCCAGGGTGTCTCCCCTGCGCACGCCAGGGAGGTGCTCGAGGACGCCGACCGTGAGGTGGAGCGGCTGATGCTGGAGCTGCGGCTGATCACCGGCTACCCGCTGGCCGACGTGGCGCCCGGCGCGAAGCTCGCCGTGGCCAGGGCCGTGGGGGACGGGCTGCTGGAGCAGGAGGCGTTCAAGGCGGGCCGCATGGTGCTGACCCTGCGCGGCCGCCTGCTCGCCGACGCCCTCATCCGCGACCTCACACTCTGACCGACGTTACACAAGGCGCCGTCACAGGAAGGTGGCGATCAGGTCGGCGATCGGGCCCAGTGCGGCGGCGAGGGCCGTGACGGGCGCCAGGCGGGTGCCGAGGCGGTCGAGGGCGGCGGTGACCCGGGCCGGGTCGCGCTCGCCGGGTTCGGCCTCGGCCTCGGCCAGCACCTCCTCCAGGTCACGGCGGGCCTGCCGGGCCTGGGGCAGCTCGGCCGCGTGCGCCTCCACGAGGGCCAGGAGCGCCACCACCTGACTCCGCAGCCGCTCCAGCTCCTCCCGCGGGACGGAGCGTTCCTGGCCGGGCTGGAAGACCGAGCCCTGGCCGCCGATGTTGCTGCCGGTGAACGTGCCGCCGCTGACGACGGTCCCGTAGTTGGGCGCCGACGGGTCGGGCGTGCTCATGCGGCCCCCTTGCCGGCGGGCGCGGCGAACTGGGCGCCCTGGCCGCCGATGTTGGTCCCGTTGAACGTGCCGCCGTTGACCACCGTGCCGTTGTTGATGACGGCGGCGATCTGCTGCCGGTACGCCGCGGTGTCCACGCCGCGCTGCTCCAGGAAGTCCAGCACCGCGTTGTTCAGCCGCTCCTCCACGAGCTTGGCGTACTTGAACGCGTCCAGCCCTTCGAGGAAGGTGTTGATGCGCGGCTCGGCCCCCGCCTCACGCAGGCTGATCCTGGCTCCGTAGTCGTAGACCACGTACTTGTCCGGGTCCTCGGGCAGCCGCATCGCCATGAAGATCCGCCGCAGCAGCCGGGCGGGCGCGCCGACGACGTCGCGGGCCAGCGCGAGCGGGGCGCGGCTGAGCGCCGCCAGCACGAGCGCCGCGCCGGCCTCCCTGGGCAGCTCGTCCACCACCCGGTAGGCGGCGCGCACGGGCGGCAGCGCGGTCACGATGAACTCGGTGTAGAGCATCCGGCCCTCGACGGCCAGATGGATGAAGATCGACACGGTGGTGTCGCGGTCCTCGGCGGGCAGCACCTCGTCGCCGTCGACGTCGGTGACGGCCTCGCCGCTGGTGCCGACCACGATCCACCGGTAGTGGCGGGCGCCCGACTGCGGGTTGCGGATCACCGCCTGGAGCTCCCGGTCGCTGAGCTGGTAGCGGGGCCGGGTGCCGTGCAGCAGCGGATGCTCGCCGTGGAGCTGGTTGAGGCGGCCCTGCGCGATCACGTGGTCGAGGATGTCCAGGTGGACGGGCATGGCGGGCTCGGCGGCCGTGCGCATCTGGCTGAGCCGCTCGCCCACGAACTCGTGCAGGTCCACCGCGTCCACCATGGCCGGCGCCCGGCCCGCGTCGCCGGTGCGCCGGTCGAGCTCGGCCGCGATCGTCCAGGCCCGCACGAGCTCGCCCGCGCCGACGAAAGGGTTCTCGCCGGAGTAGAGCGTCAGGTTGCCGTGCTGCGCGAGCTTGACCTCCGTCATCCGCGGGCCCGCCTCCGCTCCGGTACGGCCCGCGCCCGGCCGCAGCCGCTCCGACAGGATCCGGTAGACGCGCACCCGGTAGGCCAGCACGGTGGCGATGGCGGCCACGAGCATCAGGGGCGCCATCCAG
This sequence comes from Nonomuraea sp. NPDC059007, assembly GCF_042740555.1. Classification (NCBI taxonomy): domain Bacteria; kingdom Bacillati; phylum Actinomycetota; class Actinomycetes; order Streptosporangiales; family Streptosporangiaceae; genus Nonomuraea; species Nonomuraea sp. NPDC059007. The sequence goes on from NZ_JBHYJD010000013.1 coordinate 162,600, forward strand.
CCGGAGCCGCTGTCCTCCTCGAACTCCGAGCCGCTCGCGCCGAGATACCTGGTCAGCAGCAGCGCGGGCACGACCACCAGGGCGAAGAAGCCGATCACCAGACCGGCCACGAGGACGGGACTCAGCCGCCTGCGCTGCCCCAGGCTGCCGAACCCGCCGGAGGCGAAGGCCGCCAGCGCGCCCAGGACCGTGAGCCACGGCATCGTGGCCTGAAAGTTGAACAGCAGGGCGAGCAGCAGCATCACCGTGACCGCGGCCTCCCTGACGGTCAGCAGCGACCGCGAGTAGAGGCAGTGCCGCAGCACCGGGCCCAGGTCGAACCCGCCGACCGACGGCGCCACCGCGTGGTGGCGGCGCGCGATCAGCGCGTACAGCGCCCGGTCGCGGAAGCCGGGATCCAGGTAGGCGGCCGCTGCCAGGTATCTGGTGGTGTTGCGCAGGCGCTCGTGCACCATGACCTCCCCGTGAGTGACCCGTCCATCGTCACCCGGGGAGCTGGGATCATTCCGGAGAGTGATCGAACCGTGATTCTCCGTATTACTTGATCATGCGGATGCTGATCGGGTAGCGGTAGTTCTCGCCCTTGTTGGTGGCGATGGCCGCCTGGATGTGGAAGATCAGCGAGACGATCCAGACCACCGGCAGCAGCAGGAAGCCGATGATGACGATCGTCAGGATGAAGGAGACGATGTAGCCGATGAACATGGTGATCTGGAAGTTCAGCGCCTCGGCCGCCTGGTCGCGGACGTAGGGGGACTCGTCCTTCTTCATCAGGTAGATGATGAGCGGGCCGATCCAGGAGACCAGCAGGCCCAGCAGGTGGGACAGCATGGCCATCGTGGTGTCGTCGGTGCCGGGGCGCGGGCCGTACATGCCGGGGGTGTGGGGCTGGGGGGCCGCGGGGTAGCCGTAGCCGTAGCCGGGCGGGGGCTGCTGCGGGTGGCCGTAGCCCTGGGGGCCCGACGGCTGCTGCCCGTAGGGGTAGTCGGCGGAGGGCGGCTGCTGGGTGTACCCGCCTGACGGCTGCTGGCCGTAGCCTCCCGGGTACGCGCCCGGCTGGCCGTACCCGCTCGGCGGCTGTTGACCGTATCCGCTTGGGGGCTGCTGGCCGTACCCGCTCGGGGGCTGTTGACCGTAGCCTCCCGAGGGCGGCTGGCCGTGGCCGGGAATGTCGGAGCGCTCCACGCGGCGGGTGGAGTCGTCGTCAGGCTGGGGGTGGTCCTGGCTCATGATGCCTCCGTGACGAAGTCGATCAGCTCCTCGACCCGGCCGAGAAGCTCGGGCTCGAGGTCGGAAAAGGTCGAGACGGAGCCCAGGATGCGCCGCCACGCCGCGGCGGGCTCCATGCGCCAGCCCAGGGCGGCGATCACGCCCTCCTTCCACGGCACCCCGCGCGGCACGTCCGGCCAGCCGGGGATCCGCAGGACGGACGGCTTCACCGCCTGCCAGATGTCGATGTACGGGTGCCCGACGATCAGCACGTCGGGCGAGCTGACCTGGGCGGCGATCCGGCTCTCCTTGGAACCGGGCACCAGGTGGTCCACCAGGACCCCGAGCCGCCTGCCGGTGGACGGGCCGAACTCCGCGACGATGGCGGGCAGGTCGTCCACGCCCTCCAGGTACTCCACGACCACGCCTTCGACCCGCAGGTCGTGGCCCCAGATCTTCTCCACGAGGGCGGCGTCGTGCACGCCCTCGACGTAGATGCGGCTCTCGCGGGCCACCCGGGCGCGCAGGCCCTCGACGGCGATCGAGCCCGACGCGCTGCGCCTCTTCCCGCCCGCCGCCGTCCCGCCCGCCGGGGTCCCGCCCGCCGCCGGGGCGACCGGCCGCACCAGCGTCACCGGCCTGCCCTCCAGCAGGAACGCCGCCGGCGCGAGCGGGAACAGGCGGCGCTTGCCGAATCGGTCCTCCAGCGTGACGGCCTCCTTGTCGCAGGCCACCACGGCGCCGCAGAAGCCGCTATCGGCGTCCTCCACGACCAGGTCGAGATCCGCCGGGACCTGAGGGATCTTGCCCTTGCCCGGACGCCGCCAGTTCCCCGCGAGCACATCACCGTCGTACACACGGGGACCGTAGCAAATCACCCGCCCATCGCGAGGCGCTTGCGGTGGCCGCTGCGGCGCACCAGCACGACGACCGTCCACACCACCGCGATGAGCACGCCGACCGCGGGCAGGATGAACAGCGCGGCCACGCCGCCCATGATGCCGCCGGCCGCGGCGGTCAGGTCCTTGCCGACGCCGAAACGGGTCTGCGCGTCGGGTTCGATCGTGCAGCTGATCTGGTAGTCACCCGCGGCCGGGGCGTTGACCAGCGCGATCAGCTCCCAGCTCGTGCCGTTGAGCTCGACGGTCTGGTTCACGGGCGTGGTGACGAGCTTGGCGTTGCCGTTGATCTGGCACTCCCAGCTGACCTGGGTGCCGCGCGACAGGTAGAGCGCGGGCCGGTCGGCCGGGTCGATGGTGACCGTGGCGGGCTGGCCGGGCTGGAACGTCTTGCCCGGGGCGGCGCCGCTCACGCCACTGGTCACGCCGCCCGCGAACAGCGCGATGCCGGCGATCACGAACACGACGGCCACGCCCCAGGCCACGGCGATCTGCCACAGGGGCGGGCGCAGCCGCTTGCCGTCCACCGGAGGGGGGAACTGGGGGGCGCCGTACGGGGGCTGGCCGAACTGCTGCTGGCCGAACTGGGGCTGCTGACCGAAGGGTTGCTGGCCGAGGGGCGGCTGGCCGTACTGGGGTTGCTGGCCGTACTGGGGGCCCGACGGCGGCTGGCCGTACTGGGGACCTGAGGGCGGCTGGCCGTACTGCGGGCCTGAGGGCGGCTGGCCCTGCGGGGGGCCCGACGGCGGCTGGCCGTACGGCGGGCCGCCCGCAGGCCCGTACTGGGGGCCGCTCTGCGGCGGGGGGCCGTACGGGGGTCCGCCCTGCGGCGGAGGCTCGTACGGAGGCTGCTGAGGAGGCTGCCATCCTCCACCCTGCCGGAAATCTTCACTCATAGCTGCAAGTGTGGACGTATCGGGTTGCCGTCCGCTAGCACGTGGGTTATCGCACCTTGTGGGTGAGAGCCGTACACTTGGCACTCGGGAACACCGAGTGCCAGACCTGGCGTTTCCCAAGGGAAGAGGTAGGAGGTGCACACGTGCTCGACGACAGGAAACTCGCGGTCCTCCGCGCGATTGTCGAGGACTACGTGTCCACCAACGAACCGGTGGGCTCCAAGGCGCTGGCCGAGCGCCACAACCTCAAGGTCTCCCCGGCCACGGTACGCAACGACATGGCCGCGCTGGAGGAGGAGGGGTACATCACCCAGCCGCACACCAGCGCGGGCCGGGTGCCGACGGACAAGGGCTACCGGCTCTTCGTCGACCGGCTCTCGCAGATCAAGCCGCTGTCCACGGCCGAGCGCAGGGCCATCGAGACCTTCCTGGCCGGCGCGGTCGACCTCGACGACGTGGTGACCCGCACGGTACGGCTGCTGGCGCAGCTGACCAGGCAGGTCGCGGTGGTGCAGTATCCGACGCTGACGCGCTCCAGCGTGCGCCACGTCGAGCTCGTGCCGCTGAGCGAGCGGCGGATCATGCTCGTGCTGATCACCAACACGGGCCGGGTCGAGCAGCGCGTCGTCGAGCTGCCCGAGGTCATCGAGGACCCCCGGATCGCCCACCTGCGCGCCGTGCTCAACGCCTGTCTCGACGGGTGCGGGCTGGCCGAGGTGCCCGACCTGGTGGCCGACCTGCCGGAACGGCTTCCGGTGGAGGACCGGCCGGTTGTCGCGACGATTCTGTCGGTCCTGCTGGAGACGCTCGTCGAACGGCACGACGAGAAGATCGTTTTCGCCGGTGCGGCCAACCTGGCCGGCGCCGACTTCACCATCGGCCTGCGCGACGTCCTCGAAGCGCTGGAAGAGCAGGTCGTGCTCATGCGCCTGCTCGGCGAGACGACAACGGACACCCCGACCGCGCTCACCGTGCGCATCGGAGCGGAAAACCCCTATCTCCACGGTACGTCCATCGTCGCCACCGGATACGGTTCTGGCGACAACCAACTGGCCCGGCTGGGCGTCCTCGGCCCCACGAGGATGGACTACCCGGTGACCATGGGCGCCGTGCGCGCAGTGGCACGCTACGTCAGCCAGATCCTGGCTGCTTCTTAAGAGGTCGATAAGTGGCAAACAGCGACTACTACAGCACCCTCGGGGTGCGCCGTGACGCCAGTCAGGACGAGGTCAAGAAGGCCTATCGCCGGCTGGCCCGTGAGCTGCACCCGGACGTGAACCCCGATCCCGCGACGCAGGAGCGTTTCAAGGAGATCACGCAGGCGTACGAGGTGCTGTCGGACCCGCAGAAGCGCCAGATGTACGACCTTGGCGCCGACCCCTTCGCCGCCGCCGGCGCAGGGGCCGGAGCGGCCGGTTTCGGCGCGGGTTTCCCCTTCAGCGACATCATGGACGCCTTCTTCGGTACGGCGGGCGGCGGGCGCGGCCCCCGCTCGCGGGCCAGGAGGGGCCGCAACGCCACCATCCGCGTCGAGCTGGACCTGCGCGAGACGGCGTTCGGCACCACGCGCGAACTGGTCGTCGACACCGCCGTCGTCTGTGAGGTCTGCCAGGGCGCGGGCGCCGCGCCGGGCACCCACCCCGACACCTGTGACATGTGCGGCGGCCGGGGCGAGGTCTCCCAGGTCACCCGGTCCTTCCTGGGCCAGGTCATGACCTCGCGGCCGTGCCCCCAGTGCCAGGGATTCGGCTCCATCATCCGCAACCCCTGCCAGGAGTGCGCGGGCGACGGCCGGGTGCGCACCCGCCGTACCATCAAGGTCCGCATCCCCGCGGGCGTCGAGGACGGCACCCACATCCAGCTGGCCGGTGAGGGCGAGGTCGGCCCCGGCGGCGGCCCGCCCGGAGACCTCTTCCTGGAGATCGTCGAGCGGCCGCACGAGATCTTCGAGCGGCGCGGCGACGACCTCCACTGCACCGTTCAGATCCCGATGACCGCCGCCGCCCTCGGCACCGTGCTGACGGTGGAGACGCTCGACGGCGCCGAGGAGGTCGACGTCCGCCCCGGCACGCAGTCCGGCCAGGTGATCTCCATGTACGGCCGCGGCGTGCAGCGCCTCAACGACTCCGGCCGCGGCGACCTGCTCATCCACGTCAACGTGGAGACGCCGGGCCGCCTCGACCCGGCCCAGGAGGAACTGCTGCGCGAGCTGTCGAAGCTGCGCGGGGAGGAGCGCCCGCCCGGCAAGTTCGCGCCGGGCCAGCAGGGCTTCTTCTCCCGCCTGCGAGACGCCTTCAACGGCCGCTGACCTCCTTGTACGGCGAGCGGGGGCGGCCATGAGCGTGCCGGTGTTCCTGGCCGGGCGCGAGACGTTCGGCGGCGATGAGGCGGTGCTCGACGGGCCGGAGGGCCGCCACGCGGCGGCCGTCAGGCGGCTGCGGGCGGGTGAGCGGGTCGACCTCACCGACGGCGCCGGCGCGGTGGCCGAGTGCGTCGTGCGCGAGGCGCTCAAGGACCGGCTGCTGCTCGACGTGCTCAAGCGTTACGAGGTCCCGGCTCCGGCGCCGCGCGTGGTCGTCGTCCAGGGGCTGCCCAAGGGCGACAGGGGCGAGCTGGCCGTCGAGATGATGACCGAGGCCGGTGTCGACCGCATCGTGCCCTGGGCGGCCGCGCGCAGCATCACCCAGTGGAAGGGCGACAAGGTCGCCAAGGCGCTCGGCAAGTGGCGCGCCACCGCGCGGGAGGCGGGCAAGCAGGCGCGGCGCTTCCACGGGGCCGAGGTGGCCGATCTGGCCTCCACCGCTCAGGTGGAGGCGTTGCTCGGGCGGGCGGCGCTGGCGCTCGTGCTGCACGAGGAGGCGGCGCGGCCGTTGTCGCGGGTGAGCCTGCCCGCCGACGGGGAGATCGTGCTCGTGGTCGGGCCCGAGGGCGGGATCTCGGAAGGCGAGCTGGCCGGGTTCGTCGCGGCGGGAGCCGTACCGGCGCTGATGGGGTCTACGGTGCTGCGGACCTCGACCGCGGGAGTGGCCGCGGCGGCGGTGCTGATGGCGCGCACCGGGCGCTGGTGAGACCTCAGCTCACCTGGTTGGAGGTCAGCGGCGTCGTCAGGTCGGTGGGCGGCGCGGGCGGCTGGTCGTCCGGCGGGCACTCCTCCGGCGGGCAGCTGCCGGACGGGATGGGCGTGTCGGTGGGGCCGGAGGGCGTGGGACTGGCGGACGCCGTGGGGCAGTCCTCGCGCGCGGCGGTCTCCTCCTCCGGAGTGGACGGGCAGGGCGTCGGCGTCGGGGTGACGCTGCCGCTCGGGGACGGCTTCGCCGTCGACTTGGCCGACTCGGTGGCCTGCCCCGGCGACGTCGGCGTGGGCGTGGGATCGGCGGGCAGGATAGCCGGCTCCGACCTGCTCGGGCTGGGCTTGTCCTGAGGGCGGTTGGTGGAGGAGTTGTCCGGCGGGGCGTCGGTCTCGCGGACGTGCTCGACCTCCGTGGGCGTGATGACCCTGTCCCGCAGTGAGGGGACCACCATGACGACGGTGCCCGCGACCAGTACGGCACTGACCGTGGCGGCGCCGATGCGCCACCACAACACGCTGCGCACGCCCCGCCGCTCGATGCGGCCGCGGATGATCTCCAGACCTTCCGGAGACGGCACGACCGCGTCCGCCTCCGCGCGGAGCACGCGGCGCAGAATGTCGCCGTACTCGTCGGGCGGCTGGGTCATGACATCTTCTCCAGGACGGATCGCAAGGCGGCCATGCCACGGGCGGTGTGGCTCTTGACCGCGCCCTTGCTGATGCCCATGGCATGGGCGATCTCAGCCTCGGACAGATCCCCGTAGTAACGAAGGACAAGGGCCTCTCTCTGCCGGGTCGGCAGCGCGCGTAATGCCTCGATGACCGCGGAGCGCTCCAGCTCGCCGATGGCGCCGTTCTCGGCGCTCGGGGCGTCTGGCAGGCCCTTGGGTGCGTACTTCTCCACGACGGCTCGGTGACGCAGAACGGAACGGGACCGGTTGACGACAGACTGCCGCAGGTAGGCGAGTGCCTTGTCGGGGTCACGCAGTCTGCGCCAGGCGCCATGGATGGCGACGAACGCATCCTGCACGACTTCCTCCGCTGTTGCTATGTCGCGCACGAGCAACACGGCGAGACGAACCAATGACCGGAAGTGCGCACTGTACAGCGCGGTAACGGCCACGTCGGCGTCCCATCCGACCGGCACCGCCCCCAGCGACCTGTCGGCCAGAAGGGTTTCGGTGGTCACATCAATGGGACGCTCGGCCTTCCCTGCGGGTTTACGCTCTTCCGGTTCTTGAGGTTTTCCCGGTTCCTTGGGGTGCATTACCCAGTCGTGTCCTCGCCAGGTGGCCTCGCCCGAGCCTGAATCGTCTTTTGTGCTGAAGTGTCGCACACACACCCTAACCGCGTGGATCTTCCGGCGCACGGTACGCAGGATTACCGATTGGCAACGGGTCGCCTCGCTAGGCTACTCCCGTGACCGACTGCCTCTTCTGCAAGATCGTGGCCAAGGAGATCCCGGCCGACGTCGTCCACGAGAGTGACCGTACGCTCGCCTTCCGTGACATCAACCCGCAGGCGCCCACGCACGTGCTCGTGATTCCCAAGGAGCACCACTCCGACGCCGCGGCGCTGGCCGTGGCCGACGACGGGCTGGCCGACGACGTGCTGAAGGCCGCCCACGCGGTCGCCGTACAGGAAGGGGTGGCCGAAACCGGGTACCGCGTGGTGTTCAATACCGGGGCCGGTGCGGGGCAGACCGTCTTCCACGTGCACGCGCATGTTCTCGGGGGGCGCAACCTGACCTGGCCTCCCGGCTGATATTGACGCGAGCGCGCGGGCCACTCCCGGCTACGATGGGGCCAGAGAAGTACACCCGAATTAAGACCGGGAGGCATCAGGCCCGAGGGCCTGACCCATGTCCGAACTACACGAATCCCGACGCACGGCACCTCCCTCGCGCACTCAGGCCAAGGTGCTGATCCCGGACGAATACCCGATGGTCAGCCTCCTGGGCTCCCGTGACGAGTTGCTGCGCGTCATCGAGGGCGCCTTCCGGGCCGACATCCACGTCCGGGGCAACGAGATCACCATCACCGGGACCCCCGACGAGAGCGGCGCCGTCGTGCGCCTGTTCGAGGAGCTGGTCGAGGTGCTGCGCAACGGCGGCGAGCTCTCGCCCGACGCCGTCGAGCGGAGCATCGCGATGATGAAGATGACCTCCGAGCGGCCCGCAGAGGTGCTGTCGCTCGACATCCTGTCCTCCAGGGGGCGGACCATCCGCCCCAAGACGGCCAACCAGAAGCGCTACGTCGACGCCATCGACAAGCACACGGTCGTGTTCGGCATCGGCCCCGCCGGCACCGGCAAGACCTACCTGGCCATGGCCAAGGCGGTCCGCGCGCTTCAGGAGAAGAAGGTCAACCGGATCATCCTCACCCGGCCGGCGGTCGAGGCGGGGGAGCGGCTGGGCTTCCTGCCCGGCACGCTCTACGAGAAGATCGACCCCTATCTCCGGCCGCTCTACGACGCGCTGCACGACATGCTCGACCCCGAGACGATCCCCAAGCTCATGGCCGCGGGCACGATCGAGGTCGCGCCGCTGGCGTACATGCGCGGCCGGGCGCAACCGGTCGACTCCGGCGTCCTGACGCCCGAGGGGTTCCGCGCCATCGGGGATCTCCAGGTCGGGGATCTGGTCATCGGCTCCAACGGCGAGCCGACGCCCGTGCTCGGCGTCTATCCACAGGGCGAGAAGCGGATCTACCGCCTCTTCAGCCAGGACGGGGCTTCCGTCCTGGCCTCGGAAGACCATCTCTGGGCCGTCCGCACGCGCGACGACGCCCGGCGCGGCAAGCCGTACAGGGTGCTGGAGACCAAGGAGATGGTCGGCGACCTCCGGACGGCTCACCACCGCAAGTGGGAACTGCCCATGCTGGGTGCGCCGGTCAGCTTCCCCGAGCAGCCGGTGCCCATGGATCCGTATGCCCTGGGCCTGATCTTGGGCGACGGATGCGTCACGGGCTCCACGACGCCGTCCTTCTCGACCGCCGACGCTGAACTCGCACAGGCGCTGGAAGGCGCCTTGCCCGGCGTGGTCGTACGGCGGAAGAGCGGGCCCGACTACGTTCTCAACCGGGTCGCGACGGCGGGCGATCGGGTGACCACGGCCAATCCGGTCACCGCCGTCATGCGGAGTCTGGGCTTGGCGGGCACGCGTTCCGGCACGAAGTTCGTGCCCGATCCGTACCTGTACAACTCCGCGGAGGTAAGGCTGGCCGTGCTTCAAGGCCTGCTCGATTCCGACGGCGGGCCGGTTCTGCAGCGGGGCAGGTCGTGCCGCATCCAGTTCAGCACGACATCGCCGCGGCTGCGGGACAACCTGGTCTTCCTCGCGCAGTCGCTCGGCGGCGTCGCCTACTGGCGGGAGCGTCCTGCGCAGGGGCGTGCTCCGGGTCACGCCAGAGGGCGGGAGGTGCGTCACCGCAGCGACACCTACGTGCTCGACCTGCGGTTGCCGGAAGGCGTTGAGCCTTTCCGGCTCGGCAGGAAGGCCGACGCCTACGCCGCCGCCGGAGGCGGGCGGCCGATGAGGTTCGTGGACCGCATCGAACCGGCGGGCACCGCGGAGTGCGTGTGCATCCAGGTGGCGGCGGAGGACTCCCTGTACGTCACCGAGGACTTCCTCCTGACGCACAACACGCTCAATGACGCCTTCATCATCCTCGACGAGGCGCAGAACACCTCGCCCGAGCAGATGAAGATGTTCCTCACCCGGCTGGGCTTCGGCTCCAAGATCGTGGTGACGGGCGACGTCACGCAGGTCGACCTCCCCTCCGGCACCGAGAGCGGCCTGCGCGTCGTGCAGGGCATCCTCTCGGACATCCGCGACATCCACTTCGCGACGCTGACCAGCGTCGACGTGGTGCGCCACCGGCTCGTCAGCGACATCGTCGACGCCTACGGCCGCTACGACGTGCTGAAGCAGCAGGAGCTGAAGTCGGTCAAGCAGCAGCAGCGGGGGCCCAGGCGATGAGAGAGCTACCGGATCTCGCGCTCGCGCGCCCGGCGAAGGAGGGCGCGTGAGCATCGAGATCAACAACGAGTCGGGTGACGAGGTCGCCGAGGAGACGCTCGTCGCCCTCGCCACCCACGTGCTCGGCGAGATGGGCATCCACCCGCTCGCCGAGCTGTCCCTGCTCATCGTCGACGAGAACACCATGGCCGACCTCCACGAGAAGTGGATGGGCGAGCCGGGTCCCACCGACGTGCTCGCCTTCCCGATGGACGAACTGCGTCCGGGCGGCGGCGCCCGCGGCGACTCCGAGGGCCCGGCGGAGCCCGGCCTGCTCGGCGACGTCGTGCTGTGCCCGCCCGTCGCGGCCAGGCAGGCCGCCGAGGCCGGCCACAGCGCCGCCGACGAGCTGGAGCTGCTGTGCACCCACGGCATCCTCCACCTGCTCGGCTACGACCACGCCGAGCCTGAGGAGCACAAGGAGATGTTCGGGCTGCAGGCCCAGCTTCTCGCGTCGTGGAAAGAGGTGCGCTCCCCGCGGTGAACGCCTGGTTGCCTCTGGCCATCCTCCTCGTGGTGATCGCCGGCCTGATCGCCAGTGCGGAGACGGCGCTGACCCGCATCTCCCGGGTGCGGGCGGAGGAGTTCGTGCGCGAGGGCAGGAGAGGCTCCAAGCGCCTGCAGGACATCGTCACCGACCCGTCCGGCTCGCTCAACCTGCTGCTCCTGCTCAGGCTGAGCTGCGAGCTGGTCGCCACGGTGATCGTGACGTTGCTGTTCATCGACGTTCAGGGCGATCAGGGCTGGGCGTACGTGAGCGCCGCCGCCGTCATGATCGTGGTCAGCTACGTGATCGTCGGAGTCTCTCCCCGTACGCTGGGCCGTCAGCACGCGGAGCCGATCGCGCTGGCCAGTGCTCCCGTCGTCTACGGCCTCACCAAGATCTTCGGTCCGCTGCCCAAGCTGCTCATCCTGCTCGGCAACGCGCTCACGCCCGGCAAGGGCTTCCGCGAGGGCCCGTTCACCTCCGAGGCGGAGCTGCGCGACCTGGTCGACCTGGCCGAGGAGCGGCGGGTCATCGAGCCGGACGAGCGGGAGATGATCCACTCGGTCTTCGAGCTGGGTGACACGCTGGTGCGCGAGGTCATGGTGCCGCGTACCGACATGGTGTTCATCGAACGCGGCAAGACGCTCGACCAGGCGCTCTCGCTCCACCTGCGCAGCGGGTTCTCGCGCATCCCGGTCGTGGGGGAGAACGAGGACGACGTGATCGGCATCGCGTACCTCAAGGACATCACCCGGCGTGTGCACGAGAGCGGCGAGGGCACGGAGAAGGTCGAGTCCATCATGCGGCCGGCCACGTACGTGCCGGAGAGCAAGCCGATCGACCAGCTGCTCCGTGAGATGCAGGCGCGCCAGATCCACCTGGCCATCGTCATCGACGAGTACGGCGGGACCGCCGGGCTGGTCACCATCGAGGACGTCCTGGAGGAGATCGTCGGCGAGATCACCGACGAGTACGACCAGGAGGCGCCCAGGGTCGAGGCCATGCCCGACGGCGCGATGCGGGTGACGGCGCGGATGCCGGTGGACGAGCTGGGCGAGCTGTTCGACACCGAGATCGAGGTGGACGACGTCGAGACGGTGGGCGGACTGCTGGCGCACGCGCTGGGGCGGGTTCCCATCGCGGGGTCGCACGCGCGGGTGGCGGGGCTGGAGCTGACCGCCGAGAGCCTGGCCGGGCGCCGCAACCGCATCAGCACGGTGGTGGTACGCCGCACCCGCCCCGACTCCGACGAACCCATCCCGGCCTCCGCCGAACAGGACTGACCCCGCCCTCTCAAGCACTGCCGTCGAGCCCGCCCGTCTGCGCCCGGGGCAGCGCCCGCCTCGGGAACGCTCGCCTGGGCGGCGCCTGCCCGGCGGGGTGGGCCTGCCGGGTGTGTGGGCCGCCTTCGTGGGCCGCTGCCTTTGACGCTGTGGCGGCTCGGCGCGGCAGGGGTTTGCCCGGGACAGGGTTGGGGTGCCGAGGGGCGGGGTTGCCGTCTCGGTGGGGTGCGGGTCCGGTGCGTTTTCGCAGGTGGGGGGCCATGAGGAGTCGTACAAAGTCGTATTAAGTGTTCTACAAGCGAAATGCAAGCGAGGTAGCGCAATCTAGTCACAGACGCCCAGTGCGGTGGGTGTCGAAGAGGGGCGATCCGGACGCCGGGTGGGGTTCGCGGCGCGAGGTAGCCCCTGGGGGGACGGCAACGTCTCGGTCAGCAGATCGCGACGTTGCTCGGCGTAAAGGGTGTTCTCGTCCGATAAAACGGGCGAGAGCACCCTTAAGCGTTTCCATAGGCATCTGACTGGTTGTTGGCTTCTCCGGTGGATTGCCGCTTTCGCGTTCTGGGGAGATCGCCCTCCGGGGGGAACATGGAACGCGGAGTGTGGATCATCGTCGGCGCGTTGCTGATGGCGGGGCTGACCGCGTGCGGGGGCGGCGCCGTCGACGCGCAGCTCGACATGCGGGCGCAGGAGCGGCTCAAGGAGATCCTGAACAAGGATCCCAAGCTGCCCGACGGATTCTCGCCACGGCCGCAGGAGGCGTGGAAGGTGCCGTTCGCCGCCCGTGACCGGAACTGCCGTGCCGTACTCGATCCGGTGGCGGGGAAGGCGCCGCGGCGGGCGCTCACCGCGCAGGCGGCGGCCAGCTATCCCGGCAACGCGCTGGGGGAGACGGCCGGGGTGGCGCTGGCACGGTACGCGGGGGCGGAGGCCGAGTGGCACATCGACGACCTCGGCAAGGCGCTGCGGGAGTGCCATGCGGTCAACGCCGGTGCCGGGACCGACCTGCGGCTGCGTACGCTGCCGGTCGGCGGCGTGGGTGACGAGGCGGTGGCGGCGGAGCTGGCGGGGCGGCTCAACGGGTATCCGTACGCGCTGAACGTGTTGCTCGTGCGCGAGGGCGACACGCTGGTGTCGCTGGTGCACACCGGGCTCAAGCGGGTCGATCCTAAACGCACGGAGCAACTGGCGCAGTCGGTGCTCGGGATGGCCAGGGCCTAACCTAGTCTTCCGTGACTCTCGATCCCGAAGACAGCAAGATCATCACGCTGGCCCGGTCGGCCAGGGCGCGCAACGGCTCGCGGGAAGGCGCCGCCGTACGCGATGAGACCGGACGCACCTACTCCGCCACCAACGTCGCGCTCGACGCGCTCACGCTCTCCGCCGTGCAGGTCGCCGCGGCCATGGCGATCTCCAGCGGCGCGCGGACCCTGGAGGCCGCCGCGCTGGTCACCGAGGGCGAGGGCCCGAGCGAGGCGGACGCCGCGGTGGTCGGCGAGCTGGGCGGCAGGCTGCTCGTGGCCGGTCCCGACGGCCGGTTGAGGGACTGACATGGCGATGTCGCCGTTCCTGGCCGAGCTCAGGGCCGCGGTGGGCGGGCGCTTGCTGGTGCTGCCCTCGGTGACGGCGTGTGTGTTCGACGCGGAGGGGCGGCTGCTGCTCGCGCGGCACGGCGACGTCGGGAAGTGGGCGACGCCCGGCGGCGGCATCGACCCCGACGAGCGGCCGCAGGACGCCGTCGTGCGCGAGCTGCGCGAGGAACTGTCCGTGGAGGCCTCGGTGCGCGGCCTGATCGGCGTGTACGGCGGGCCGGACTTCCGCACCCACTACCCCAACGGCCACGAGGTCGCCTACGTCATCGCCGCCTACGCCTGCGTGCTCACCGGAGCCGCCACGCCCACCCCCGACGGTGAGGAGATCAACGACTTCACCTGGGCCCTTCCCGGGGATCTCGCCGCGCTCGACATGACCTCGTGGTCGCCGCACGTGCTGCCCGACGTGTACGCCTGGTGGCGGCAGCACGGTGGCTGATGGGCCACAATCGAGTATGTGACTTCGCCAGACAACCATCGCGCCGGTTTCGCCTGCTTCGTGGGGAGGCCGAACGTCGGCAAGTCCACGCTGATGAACGCCCTGGTCGGTACCAAGGTGGCCATCACCTCGTCCAAGCCGCAGACCACCCGGCGCGTCATCCGGGGCATCGTCCACCGGCCCGACGCCCAGTTGATCATCGTCGACACGCCGGGCCTGCACCGCCCGCGCACCCTGCTCGGCGAGCGCCTCGACAGCCTGGTGCTGTCCACGCTGACCGAGGTGGACGTCATCGGCTTCTGCGTGCCCGCCGGTGACGCGATCGGCAAGGGCGACCGCTTCATCGCCGAGAAGCTCGCCGCGGTGAAGAAGACGCCCGTCGTGGCCGTGGTCACCAAGTGCGACCTGGCCTCCAAGGAGCAGATCGCCGAGCAGTTGCTGGCCGTCTCGGAGCTGGGGGAGTTCGCCGACATCGTCCCGGTCTCCGCGACCTCCGGCGACAACCTCGGCGCGCTGGCCGACGTGCTCGTCCGGCACATGCCCGAGTCGCCGCCCCTGTACGAGGACGGCCGCCTCACCGACGAGCCCGAGCAGGTCCTGGTCGGCGAGCTGATCAGGGAGGCGGCGCTGGAAGGGGTACGCGACGAGCTGCCCCACTCGATCGCCGTCGTGGTCGACGAGATGCTGCCCCGCGAGGGCCGCGACGACCTGCTCGACATCTACGCGCACCTGTTCGTCGAGCGTCCCTCGCAGAAGGCCATCATCATCGGGCACAAGGGGGAACGGCTGCGCGACGTGGGCACCAGGGCCCGCAAGCAGATCGAGGCGCTGCTCGGCACCCGCGTCTACCTCGACCTGCGCATCAGCGTCGCCAAGGACTGGCAGCGCGACCCGAAGCAGCTGCGCAGGCTGGGCTTCTTCGACTGAGCCACCGGCGGGGTTGTGGTGCGCGACGCCGGGCGGGCTTATGGTGATCGGGTGGGCGACTACCTTTCGCCGCGGGTGTCGGGCAGGCCGGAACGCAAGGCACGCAGGGGCTACGCGCTCGCCGTCGTCGCGGCCGGGGCGTTGCTGGTGGTCTGCGCGATCCTGCCCTGGGCTGGGCTCTCGGCGCGCAGCGACCTGATCGGCGCGGGCGTCGTCAGGACCGTACGCGGCATCGACGACGGCTTCGGCGTCTACACCCTGATCGCCGGGCTGGTCGCGGGCGGGTTCGGCCTGGCCGGGCTGATGACGGGACGCCGGCCGTGGGCCGGGCTGGCGGCGATCCCCGGCGGGGTGGCGGCGGCCGTCCTCGTGCTCTTCGTGGCCGGCCCGCGGGACGCGGGGGACCGGATCTCGGTTGACCTGGGCGGATTCCTGGCGATCGAGCCGGTGCTGCAGTACGGGTGGTTCGCCGCCCTGGGCAGCGCGCTGGCCGTCGTGGTCTTCGCCGTGCTCTCCCTGCTCCCACGTCGCGGCTGAGCGGGGTGGGACGGCGGGGTTGCCCGCCGTCCCCCGTCGGTCAGGTGAGCGTGAACGTGGTCAGGACGGCGGCGTGGTCGGAGGTCCACTCGTTGCCGCCGTGGCCGGGGTGGGGGGCCGGGGTCCCGGCGACGACCGCGTCGGAGGACTCGACGCTCAGCCCGCCGGCGTAGTGGACGAAGTCGATGCGGTCCTGCGGCTCGGGGTCGCCGATGCGGTGGTCGTAGCCGTACCCGCCGGTGAAGGTCTTGTAGACGGGCGACCACGTGTTGCCGGGCGCGGTGACCGGGTTGGGGCGGGCGACGCGGTAGGAGTCCTTGAGTCCCGCCTGCTCGGGGAGCTTCGAGGTCGGCCACGGGATGCCGGAGCGCCCGCAGTGGGACGGCGCCGCCGCGGCGGTGTAGTCGAGGTGCGAGGGGGCGTTGAAGTCGCCGGTCAGGAGCACGGGGTGGGTCCCGGCGGCCTGCAGGTGGCCGCCCATGGCCTGGATGATCGCCTGGATCTGGCCGGTGCGGCCGGAGTCCGCCTCCCGGGTGAGCAACTGCTGGGTGGTGCGGTTGGAGAAGCAGGCGTCGTAGGGGCCGTAAGGGGTGTAGCCGAGGTGGGCGTTCCACAGGACCAGCTCGCGGCCGGTGCGCTCGTCGAGGCGGACGCGCGCGTATATGCCGGCCAGCCCGGACTGCGAGGGCAGCGGGCCGCGCGCGGTGATCGGGTAGCGGCTGATGATGCCCAGATCGGCGCCGGCCTGGAAGTGGTCCCAGCCGAGCGCCTGGGCGAGCTCCCGCGCCGAGGTCGAGGACGTCTCCTGCAGGCCGACCACGTCAACGTCGCGGTCCAGCAGGAAGCGCAGCTGCTTCTCCCGGCCGCCGGAGACCTGGCTGCCGCCGTGCCACAGGTTCCAGCTCATCGCCTTCAGCCGGGGCACCAGCGTCTCGCTCGCGCCGCGTACCCGGATCGAGACCGAGGCCGTGCTCGTCTGTCCCGCCGCGTTGCGCGCCTCGACGGTGAGCGCGGAGGTTCCGGCCGCGGTGGGGGTGCCGCTGACGCGGCCGTCGGCGGCGACGGCGATCCACGCCGCGCCCGCCTTCTTGGTGAAGGTCAGTCCGCTCGTGTCGCCTTTCACCAGTCCTGTGACGCTCGCACCGTACGGCGTGCCGGCCCGCCCGTTGCGCAGCGTGAAGGGCGAGGTGACGAAGTGCGGGGCGGCGGAGCTGACGAGCCTGAGCCGGGCGGGCTGGGCCAGCCAGGCGTAGCCGTCCTGGGCGAGGTAGTAGACGACGTAGTCGCCGGGCTCCAGTCCCTGTGTGGGCAGGGAGGCGGTGCCGTTGGCGTCGGGGGTGTAGACCCACTTGAGCGACGGGCCCACGAACTGCTCGGCGACGGGGCCGTTGCCGGGTTCGGTGTAGAGGCCGACCCAGTTCTGGGCGTGCGGGCGCGGTGTGGAGTAGGAGAGCCTGATCGGGTCGCCGGCCCGCACGGCGTTCGATTCGAGGGCGAGTGTGCCGTCGGGGGCGGCGGCGCGGGCGGGAACGGTCACGGCGGTCATGGCGAGGAGGGCGGCGGCTAACAGGGGGAGTAGACGCATCGGGGCTCCTAGTGGCTGGCTGTCCGAAGAGAGCATCCACTGGCAAAGTAAAGCCCAGATGTACGCAGTCTGACTAGTATCCACCCTGGTCAAGGGTGGACAAGTGGAGCACCTGTCTGGACAAGCTCCTTGAGTATGTCGCGGGCCTGGGCGGTCAGCTCGGCCGCGCGGCCGGTGGCGCCCTCGGCGGTGTTGACCTCGGCCAGGGCCGTCAGCGCCGCGGCGTCGAGCAGGCGGTCGCCGAGCCGCAGGGCGATGCTCCTGGCCTGTTCGGCGGCGTCGCGGGCGGACGGGACGTCGTGTCGCGCCAGCCGTACCGAGGACAGGGCGAGCAGGGCGTCGGTGTGGCGGTGGCGGTCGCCGAGGGCGGCGAGGTGTTCGGCGGCGGCGCTCAGGTGTACGGCGGCCTCCTCCGGGCGGCCCGCGCGGCGCAGCACCTCGCCGAGGACGAGCAGGGTGTCGGCGCGCTCGCGCTCGCCCGTGGCCGCCTCCAGGCAGGTGGTCAGCAGGCGTTCCGCGTCCTGCGGGCGGCCCAGCTCCAGGTGGGCGCGGCCCAGGCGGCGGCGGGTGTGGTGGGCGTCGCGCACGGAGCCCGCGCGGTGGAACAGGCCCAGGGCCAGGCGCAGGCGTTCGTGCGCCTCCTGCCAGCGGTGTTCGGCGAGGAGCAGGTCGCCCTCGTCGCGCAGGATCAGGGCCTCGGCCCGGGGTTCGCCGGTCGCCTGGGCGGCGGGCAGGGCGTGGGCCAGGACGGTACGCCAGTCGTCGAGGTGACGATGGCGCTCCAGGAACGGCGTCAGCAGGTGCGCGAGCCGCCAGCAGTCGGCGTCGAGCCCGGCCCGCCACAGGTCGCCGGTCAGGGCGACGAGGAAGCCGCGCTCGGCGGCCAGCCACTGCACCGACTCCTTGATCTCGCGGGTGGCGAAGGCGGCGGCGGGATCGCCGGAGACCAGGGGGAAGCGGGAGACCCGCACCCGGGCCAGCACCAGCGTGGCCAGCGCGGACAGCCCCGGCGGGTCTGGTTGCTCGCGGGCGAACAACCGGACCAGCTCGTGCGTGCGGTAGCGGACCTGCCCGGCCACGTCCACCGTGTACGCCTCCAGCAGGCCCGCCTCGACCAGCGCCTCGGCCTGGCCGCCGAAGACCTCGGTCACCCAGTCGCCCACGTCGGGCGCCGACAGCGCGCCGAGCCCGCGCAGCGTGCGCCCGGCCGCCTCCGGCAGGCCGTCGTAGCCGATGGCGAACGCGCTGCGCACGGTCTGGTCGCCGGCGTGCAGGCCGTCGAGCCGCCGGTGCTCGTTCTCCAGCAGGCCGACCAGGTAGTCGGCGGTCCAGGCCGGTCGGGCGGCCAGCCGTGAGCCGGCCACGCGCAGCGCGATCGGCAGGCCGCCGCAGAACCGGGCCAGGCGGACCAGCGCCTCGCCGGGCTCGCGGCCCGAGCTCCTGCTCAGCAGTTCCAGCGACTCCTCGGGGCCGAGCACGCCGACCGGCAGCCGCCTGGCGCCGGGCAGACCGGCGAGGGCCGACCGGCTGGTGATGACCGTGGGGGAGGAGGTCAGCAGCGGGCGTACCTGCTCCTCGTCGGCGGCGTTGTCGAGCAGGACCAGCAGGCGGCGGCCGGCCGCGTAGGCGCGCAGCAGCCGCTCGCGGCCTTCCCGCGAGTCGGGGACGGCCTGGGCGGGGCAGCCGAGCCAGCGCAGGAAGTCCTCGAGCACCGCGGCGGGGTCGCCGTTCTCGCGCAGGTCGGCGTAGAGGATGCCGTCGGGGAAGCTCGCGCGCTGCTGCCATGCCGCGTGTACGGCCAGCGCCGACTTGCCCGTCCCCGCCTGGCCATGGACGACCACCTGGTCCCCGACCACCTCTTCCAGCAGTTCGCCCCGGCCGGTGAAGTCGGCCACGTCGCGCGGCAGCAGCACCGGCGGCCCGGCGGAGACGTGCAGGGAGACGTCGTCGTGGAGCATGCGGTGGTAGAGCAGTTGCAGATCGGGGTCGGGCTCGATGGCGTGGCCGCCGTCGAGCTCCTCGCGCAGCGCGGCGTAGGCGGCCAGGGCGTCCACGCGCCGGCCGCTGCGGTAGAGGGCCAGCATGTACTGCCCGCGAAATCGCTGCCAGAGCGGGTGCCTGGCGACCAGGCCGCGCAGTTCGGCCAGGATGTCGCGGTGCCGGCCGGCGTCGAGGGCCCGCTGGTTCCTGCGCTCGATGGCCAGCAGGCGCAGCTCCTCCAGTTCCGCGCGCAGCCGGCCGGTCTCCAGCCAGCGCGAGCCGTCGGGGTCGACGTCCTCCAGCGCCGGGCCGCGCCACAGCGTCAGCGCCTCGTCGTAGCCGCCCTGCTCGACCAGGCTCCTGAACCGGTTGACGTCTAGCTGCTCCTCCTCCACGGCGAGCGTGTAGGTGCCGGAGACAGTGGTGATCACGTCCTTGCCGAGGAGCTGGCGCAGGTGGCCGATGTAGCCGCGGACCAGCGAGTCGGAGCGGTCGCCGCCCTCGCGTGGCCATAACAGCTCGCGCAGCCGTCCGACGCTCAGCGGGCGGCGGGCGTTCAGCACGAACATGGTCAGCAGGTCGCGGTGCTTGGGCGCGGTGGGGGTGCGGTCCTCCCCGCCGTGGCGCACCTCCAGCGGCCCCATGATCCGAAATTCCACGCTATTTCCCGCAATCCAGGCGTCTGTGATCTTTTATGGGCACAGAATTTCATATCTGATGGCGGCGCTTACTCCTTCTGACCCACACCGTCTCGGCGGCTACTGGCTGGCGGGCCGGCTCGGCGCGGGCGGGCAGGGGGTGGTCTACGACGCCTATGGGCCCGGCGGGGAGCGGGTCGCCATCAAGGTACCGCGCGCCGACTCGCCCGAGTCCCGGCGGCGGCTGGGCAAGGAGGCGGACGCGGCGCGGCGGGTGGCGGCCTTCTGCACCGCCCGGGTGGTCGAGGTGGATCTCGGCGTGCCGTACATCGTCAGCGAGTTCGTGCCGGGGCGGACCTTGCGGGAGGTGGTCGCGGAGGCCGGGCCGTACGAGGGGGAGGGGCTGCACCGGCTGGCCGTCGGCGTGGCGACCGCGCTGGCCGCCATCCACCGGGCCGGCGTCGTGCACCGCGACCTCAAGCCGGACAACATCATCCTGGGGCCGGACGGGCCGCGGGTGATCGACTTCGGGGTGGCGCGGGAGGACGGGCCCACCACGACCGGGCCGGTGATGGGGACGCCGACCTACATGGCGCCCGAGCTGTTCACCGGGCGGGGGGCGGGCGCGGCGGCCGATCTGTGGTCGTGGGGGCTGGTCGTGCTGTTCGCGGCGCGCGGGGTGGACGCGATCGAGACGGGCGATCCGGTCGCGGTGGTGTCGGAGGTGCTCGGGTTCCGGGCCGACGTGGAAGGCCTGTCTGAGCCGCTCGGGCCGCTGGTGGCCGCGGCGCTGGCCCAGGAACCGGGGCGGCGGCCGCGGGCGCGGGCCGTACTGCTGGCACTGCTGGGACTGCCGGACGAAAGCGACCCGGACGAAAGCGACCCGGGCGAGGGTGACCCGGACGGGGGCGACACGGACGGGGGTGATGCGGGCGCGGGTGACGCGGACGCGCCGCTCGCCCGTGGGGGCGCGCTCGCCGCCACGCTGGGCGGGCCCGCCGCCGAGCCCGGCCTCGGCGCGGTCGCCGAGGAGCTGTACGGCGAGCTGTCGGAACGCGAACGCGCCGCCGCCCCCGAGGTGTTCCTGCGCATGGCCGACGGCGAGAGCGTCAGGGAGGTCACCCGCGCCGAACTGCCCGAGGAGGAGGCGGTCGACGGGCTGCTGGCGCTGTTCACCGCGTCCGGGCTGGTGTCCGTGCCAGGCGAGGGCACGTACGCGCTGGCCAGGCCCGGCCTGGTGCAGGCCTGGCCCAGACTGCGGGAATGGGTGGCCGACAACCGCGACGGCCTGCCCGTGCAGCGCCGGCTGGCCGAGGCGGCGCGCTTCTGGGACGGCCACGGCAGGAAACCCGCCGACCTCCTGCACGGCTCCCACCTGGACCGCACCCTGCGCTGGGCGGCGGCCGAGCGCAGGGACCTCACGCTGGTGCGGCTGGAACGCGAGTTCCTGGACGCCGCCACCGCCCGCTCCCGCCGCCAGGTACGGCTGCGCGCGATGCTGGCCGGCGCGATGGCCGTCCTGCTCGTGCTGGCCCTGGGCGGGCTGGCCCTGGCCGAGTACCGCAGGACGGAGGTCACGGCCCAGCGCGACGCCGCCACCGCCCGCGCGCTGGCCCTGCGCGCCGCCGGGCTGCGGGTGAACGACCCGAAGCTGGCCGTGCTGCTGAGCGTGGCGGCGTACCGGCTGGATCCCGGCATCCCGGAGACCAGGGCCGCGCTGATCGACTCGCGCTCGCAGCGGTTCACCGACACCTTCACCGACCCCGACGCCGCCTCCGACGTGGTGTACGCCACGAGCCGCGACGGGCGTCTGCTCGTCGCGGTGCAGAACGGGCAGGCGCGGTTGTGGGACGTGCGGGCGCACCGTCAGCTCAGGCAGTTCACCGGCGTCGGGGCGGCGGGGCGGGCCGCGGTCACGGCCGACGGGAAGATCCTGGCGCTCCAGGACGATCGTGCGGTGCGGCTGTGGGATCTCGCGTCCGGCCGGCCGATCGGCGGCGCGTTCGCGACGGGCCTGGAGGCCACCGACCCCGGCGAGCTGGCCTTCGAGGCCGGCGAGCGGCTGCTGGCCGTCCCCGACGCCGACGGCGGGCGGCGCTGGTGGACGGTGAAGGACAGGAAGGCGCTGCGGGCGGACCTGTCCGCCGTCGACGACCAGGGCGCCCGCGGGGTGGTGACACCGAGGCGTGGCCGGGTCGAGCTCTGGGACCTGCGCGCGAACCGGCGGATCGACCTGCCGGGACTGCCGCTGACGCGTGGTGTCGAAACCGTCGAGATCAGCAAGGACGGGCGGTCGCTCGCGTACGCGGAGGAGGCGGCGAAGGGTGAAGAGCGCTGGCTCAAGGTGCGGGACGTCGAGTCGGGCGCCACGCGCCGCAGCGTGTTCCCCGGCGAGGTGGCGCGTGCCCTCACCTTCGGGTTCGGCGACGAGCTGATCGTCCACTGGGATCTTCTGGGCGACATCATGGTGCAGCGGCGCTCGGACAATCAGCAGATCCTGCGCATGGAGACCTCCGCCGACCTGCAGTCCGTCCGGCTCGACCCGGGCGACCGGGCCATCCGCCTGGTGATGAGCGGTGGTGTGATCCACACGGTCAGCCTGGCCACCCTCCTCGACAAGCCCGTCGTCGGCGGAGACTCGCTGGGCACCGCCGAGTTCGCGCCGGGCGGCCGCCTGCTCGCCACCTTCGCGCGCGGCGAGGTGCGGCTGTGGGACGTGGCACGCGCACGCCCGGTGGGCGTCCCCATCGCCTGGGGCGACCCCACACTGCAGGGCAAGCTGGCCTTCGACCCCACGGGCCGCCGGCTGGCCGTGGGCACGGACGACGGCGTGATGCTGATCGACACGGGCACGGGGACGAGGCTCACCTCCTTCCGGCCCGCGAATCCCAAGGCGAGCTCGGTCGACGGCCTGGAGTTCAGCCCCGACGGGCGGATCCTCGCCATCGCCACCGGCGGGATCGACGGGGCGCTGCCTCTCGAACTGCGCGACCTCCGAACCGGCTCCTCGCTCGCCACGGACGTCGAGAGCGGCGGCGTGACCGCCTGGCGTCCCGACGGGCGCGTCCTGATGACCGCCACGGCACTGATCGACCCGCTCAAGGGGACGCGGCTGGCCCGTCCCAGAATGCTCGGCACGTCGCTGCAGGTCTACGCCTTCAGCCCGGACGGCCGGTACCTGGCCGTCTGGACGACGGGCCGCCTCGTGCTCTGGGACGCCCGGCTGACGGCCAGGATCGACGACCTGCCCGTGCCGCCGGGGTTCGAGGCCACGGGGCTGGCCTGGTCGCGCGACGGCACGATGCTCGCCGCCTACGGCTTCGGCGACCAGATCAGGCTGTGGGACATCCGGACGCGGCAGGCACTCGGGACCGTCTTCGACGGCATGACGGAGTACGGATTCATGGAGGGCGCGGCGATCGCCTTCGCCGAGGACGGCAGGACACTCCTCGGCGCGACGCCCGAAGGAGTGCTGCGCACCCACCCGCTCGATCCGGTACGCCTCGCACGGGCCGCCTGCCAGGCCGCGGGAAGACCGCTCACCAGCCAGGAATGGAGCCACTACCTACCGGAGGCGGAACCGTTCCGCGTGTGCGCCGATACCGGTTAGGGCGTCCTGCGCACGCGTGACGATCTTCTCCAGGTGGTCGCTGTGGGCGCCGCGCCAGTACACCTGGCCGCACTCGCGGCACCGGCCGTACGCGTCGTAGCTGCGCCGGGTGCCATCGCGCAGCGTGTTCGCCACCTCGCTCTTCGGCACCTCGGCCAGCACGCCGTTGCAGGCGGTGCACCGCGTCCAGGGGCGCAGCGTCGGGGCGAAGCGGTCCAGGAGGTCGCCGAGCTGGAGGTCGGCCTTGGCGCCCCGCACGTACGCGCCCAGCCACAGCGCCCGGCGGCGCAGCAGGCCGCGGTCCTGGGTGAGCAGCACCCGGCGCTCGGCGTTGGCCTGGACCACCAGCGCGGGGTCGTCCATGTCGTTGTGGTACGCGGTGTCGATGCCGAGCAGCCGCAGCCGCCTGGCCAGGGTGCCCAGGTGGACGTCCAGGAGGAAGCGCGGCTCCGCCGACAACGGCTGGGGCCTGGGGACCGGGGCCACGTCCACGACGTCGCCGCCGCACGGCTGGTAGGCGGGGCCCACGCCGGTGCCGGCCACCGTCATCGGGCCCACTTCGGTCAGCGGGATGCCCAGGGACTCCACCACGTGGCCGAGCGTGGACGTGCGGTCCGCCTGCGCCCGCTGCCACTCCTGGCGGCGGCTCGCGGGCAGGAAGAGCCGCAGTTCGGGGGCGATGCGCAGGCGTATGTCCGTCTCGTCCACACGGTCAGGATGCCACGCGGGCCGGCGGGGGATCACCCCCATTTCGGCGGTGCGGATACCTTGGTGGGGTGAGTCTGCCGCGCCGTTCCCTCCTCGCCCTCGCCGGGCTCGCGTTGGCGGGCTGCGCCGCGGGGGAGTGGGAAGGCGGGCGGATCCGGCTGGCCACGGGGTCGGCGGGCGGGCCGTACGAGCAACTGGGGGATCGGTTCGCGGCGGAGCTGCGGCGGGTCGGCTTCGAGGTCGGCGTGCTCAAGACCGCCGCCAGCGTCGAGAACCTGGAGATGCTCAGCGACGGCCGGGCCGACGCCGCGTTCGCGCTGGCCGACAGCGCCGACCACGCGGTGCGCGTGCGCCGGCAGCCGGTGGCCGCGCTGGCCCGCATGTACATGAACTACGTGCACCTGGTCGTGCGCGCGGGCTCGGCGGTCATGGCGCCGCGGGACCTGGCCGGACGGTCGGTCTCGCTCGGCGCCGAGGGGTCGGGCACCGCCGTCACCGCCGAGCGGGTGCTGCGGGCGGCGGGGCTGACCGGCACCCGCCCGCTCAAGCTCGGGCTGGACGCGTCGATCAAGGCGCTGCGCGACGGCAGGGTCGACGCCTTCTTCTGGTCGGGCGGCGTGCCCACGCCCGCGCTGGCCGTGCTCGACGACGTGCGGCTGCTCGCGCTGGACACGCTGGTGCCGATCCTGCGCCGCGCGCACGGCCCGCTGTACGAGCACGCCGCGTTCCCGGCCGGCGTGTACGGCGCCGCCGAGCCGGTGGCCACGGTCGGCACGCCCAGCTACCTGGTCTGCCGCCGCGACCTGGACGTGGAGCTGGCCAGGGAGCTGACCGCGACCCTGTTCGCCAGCCGCGACCGCCTCCAGGCCCCCGACGCCCCGGGCGGCCGCCTCGACCGCCGCTACGCCATCGGCACCGGCGCCGTCCCCCTCCACCCCGGCGCCGCCCGCTACTACCGCTCGGTGTACGGCTAGCGGAAGATCCGCCCGAGCTGGTGGTCGATCAGGGCCACGGCCTGTTCGGGCGTGTGCTGGCCGAGCAGCACACCGGCCTGGAGCCCCTCGGCCCCGGCCAGCAGGAACGCGGCCTCCGCCGGGATGTCCACCTCCGGCCCCACCTGCCCCTGCTCGCGCCCCTGGCCGAGCATGTCGACGAGCAGCCGCTGCAGACCCGGCGGCGTCTCGCGGACCGTCGCGGCCAGGGCCGGGTCGGCGAGCATGTGCACGAAGTACGCGACGAACACCAGGTGCCGCTCCCGGCGTTCGGCGTCCAGCGGCAGCAACTCCATGAGCACCCCGCGCACGATCGTGCGCGGGTCGGGCTTCTCGCTGATCCGCTCCAGCCGCCGCCGCGCGCTCTCGCCGGAGACCGTGTTGAGGATCTCCAGCGCGCCGAGCAGGAGCTGGTCGCGGGTGCCGAAGTAGTACTGCAGAAGCCGGGCCGACACCCCGGCCTCGCCGGCGACCTGCCGCAGGGTGACGTGCTCCAGCCCGCCCTTGACGGCCAGCCGCCACACGGCCTCGGCGATCTGGCGGCGGCGCTGGTCGTGGTCGGCGTGGCGGGGCATGCGTCCGTCCTTGGTAGGGCGAGCTTCGACTTTGGTTTGTGGTGCGATCGTACCAAAACGGATTATGGTGCGATCGAACCACAAAAATTCGGAGGTTTCGCAGTGAAGTACACGGCAGTTCAGGTGATCGGGGTCCTCCTGCTGGTCGTGGGCGCGCAGGGAGCCATCAGGCTGCTGGCCGACCACGCCGACGGCGGGTTCCTGCAGTGGCTGCCCGGCGGGTTCGGTCCGTGGATGTTCTGCTACGCGATCGCCGTCGTCGCCGGCGGGCTCTCGGCGGCGTGGGCCGCGCGGAAGGGGAAGGGCAAGTGAGGAAGATCCTGTCCGTCCTGGTCGTGGCGGCAGCGCTGACGGGATGCGGCGCGGCCATACCCGCCGCCGGGGTGAAGGGGCCGGTCGTGCGGACGGCCCAGGGCGAGGTGCGCGGAGCCGAGGACGGCGGCGTCCGCAGGTTCCGCGACCTGCCCTACGCCGCCCCGCCCGTTGGCGACCGGCGCTGGCGGGCGCCCCAGCCGGCGCCGGCGTGGAAGGGCGTGCGCGACGCGACCAGGCCGGGCCCCGCCTGCATGCAGCTGGAGGCGCCCGACATGCCCAAGGGCACACCGACCAGCGAGGACTGCCTGACCGTCGAGGTGACCGCCCCCGCGCGGCCGGGCGCGAACCGCCCGGTCATGGTATGGGTGCCCGGCGGAGGCTTCCTCAGCGGCGCGGGGTCCATCTACGACCCCACCCGCCTGGTCAGGACCGGCGACATCGTGGTCGTCACGGTCAACTACCGCCTGGGCGTCTTCGGCTTCTTCGCCCACCCCGAGCTCGGCCGCGAGACCAACTTCGGCCTGCAGGACCAGGTGGCCGCCCTGAACTGGGTGAAGGCCAACATCTCCCGCTTCGGCGGCGATCCGGGCAAGGTGACGCTCGCCGGAGCCTCGGCCGGGGCGATGAGCGTCTGCACGCTCATGACCTCACCGCCCGCCAGGGGCCTGTTCAGGCAGGCCGTCGTCGAGAGCGGATCATGCCTGATGAGCCATCCGGCCGGCGCGCTCGGGCCTGGCCTGGGGCAGACGTCCTCCTGGCACCCGCTCGGCACCGTCCAGCGGAACGGGCGCGCGCTGGCCGAGCGGATGTCCTGCGCGGACGTGGCCTGCCTGCGCGGCAAGAAGGCGGGCGAACTGCTGCCCCACACGGGCGGCTTCCCGCTCCTGTCGTACGGCACGCCGTTCGTCCCGCGCGAGCCCGCCAAGGTCTTCGCCGCCGGGAAGGAGGCGGACGTCCCGCTCCTGCAGGGCAACACGCGCGACGAGCACGCCGAGTTCACGCTCTGGGCCTACCCGGACGGCATCGGCGAGCGTGACTACCCGGCCATGCTGAAGAAGGCCTTCGGCGCGGACGCCGCCCGCGTCGGGCGGCGCTACCCACGAAGTGACCACCCCTCCGCCGCCGCGGCGGTGAGCAGGGTGTTCAGCGACCGCGACTGGATCTGCCCCACCTGGAAGTCGGGGCGCCTGCACGCGCGCAAGGCCCCCACCTACGCCTACCTGTTCACCGACCCCACCGCGCCCGCGGTCGCCGGACCGCTGCCCCCGCACATGGGCGAGGTCACCGCGCACGGGGCCGAGACGTTCGCCCTGTTCGACTTCGTGGACGCGCCGGGCAAGAAGGCCGGGCAGCGGGCGCTGGCCGAGCGGGTGGTGGGCTACTGGACGCGGTTCGTCCGGACCGGGGATCCGAACGGGGGCGGCAGCCCGCGCTGGCCGCGTCTCGACGGGACGGATCGGGCGCTGGAGCTGACGCAGAGGGCGGCGCGGCCGTACGACATGAAGGGCGGGCATCACTGCGGGCTCTGGTTCTGAGCGCCCGAGCCCAGGCGAATCTCGACGACCAGGCCGTGCGGGCAGGCGGGCAGCAGGCTGAGCGCCGCCCCGCACGCCCTGGCCAGTTCGGCGGCGATGGCCAGGCCCAGGCCGCTGCCCGGCACGTTGGCGTGGGAGCCGGAGCGCCAGAACCGGCCCTGCGCCTCGGCCCGCTCGTCCTCGCCGAGCCCGGGGCCGTCGTCGGCGACCCGGAGCACGCCGTCGCCGAGGGTCACCTCGACCTTGCCGCCGGAGGGGACGAACTTCTGGGCGTTGTCCAGCGCGATGTCGGCGATGCGGGCCACCGGCTCGGGAACCTCCGCCTCCGCCGGGATCGCGACCTCCAGGGTCAGGCCGCGCGCGGTGTAGACCTCGCGCCAGCCCGCCAGGCGCGGCGCGAGGGCGGTCTGCGCGGTGGCCGTGACCGCGCCCGCCTCGACCTTGGCCAGCGCCAGCAGGTCCTCGACCAGCAGCGCCAGGCGGTCGAGCTCGGCCAGCGTCTCCTCGTACTCGGCCGAGCCCTCCTCACGCAGGTGCGGCTCCAGGTTCTCCAACCGCAGCGACAGCACGGTCAGCGGGGTACGCAGCTCGTGCGAGGCGTCGGCCACGAACGCCCGCTGGCGCTCCAGCGCGCCGGAGACGGCGTCGGCCATGGCGTTGAAGCGCTCCTCCAGGCGGCGCAGCTCCGACGGGCCGTTGCCCGGGTGGGCGCGGGCGTCGAGCTGGCCCTCGGCGATCGCCCGCGTGGTGCGGTCGAGCTCGGTGACCGGGCGCAGGATCCAGCGGGCGAGGCGGCGCGCCGCCAGCACCGAGTAGGCCAGCGCGATCAGGGCGCCGGCCGCCAGAGCGCCCCAAACGAGCGTGACGTCCGTGCGGGCGTTGTCGGTGCGGGCCTGCAGGAGCACCACACCGGACAACTGGGCGTCGCGACCCGCCGGCTCGGCCAGCAGCACCGTCCGCGGGCCGAGCGGGCCGATGGCCGGCAGCTCCTCGGTGGTGCGGCCGGACAGGGCCAGCCTGGTCGCCGCGCCGGTGTCGGCGGTCATCCGCCCGGCCTCGGCCAGCACCTTCCTGTCGCGGCCGAGCACGCGGACGGCCGCGCCGTACAGCTCGCTGTAACGCTCGATCTCCGCGCTCAGCGCGGAGTGGTCGGCGTCGCGCGCCGACTGGTCGGCCAGCTCGGCGAAGCGGGTGGCGTCCGCGCGGCGGTCGAGCAGCAGCCGGTTGGTGCGGTGCGAGGAGTAGAAGAGCCCCAGCGGTACGGCCAGCGCCGCGATGAGAAAGACGATCAGCGTGGTGAAGGTCACCACCAGCCGGGAGTTCACGCCGTCGAACCCAGGCGGTAGCCGGTGCCGCGCAGGGTCTCGACCAGGCCGGGCCGGCCCGTTTTGGCGCGCAGGCCCGCCACGTGCACGTCGAGCGAGCGGGAGGCCGACAGCAGCGGGTCGCCCCAGACCTCGTCGAGGATCTCCTCGCGGCTGCGCACCACGCCGGGACTGCGGGCCAGCAGCGCCAGCACGTCGAACTCGCGCCGGGTCAGCGTGATCTGCGCGCCCGCCACGTGCACCTGCCGGGCGTCCAGGTCGATCCGCACGTCCCCGACGGTCACGACCTCGTCGCGCACTGGCAGCGGGCGGGTGCCGCGGCGCAGCACGGCCTCCATGCGCGCCATCAGCTCCGCCGTGCGGAACGGCTTGACGAGGTAGTCGTCGGCGCCGGAGCGCAGCCCGCGCAGCACCTCGCGCTCCTCGACCCGCGCCGTCACCACGATCAGTGGTACGGCGGAGCTGCGGCGCAACCGGCGCAGCACGTCGAGCCCGTCCATGTCGGGCAGCGTGAGGTCCAGCAGGACGAAGTCGACGCCCCCCGCCAGGCGGAGGGCGTCCACGGCCAGCGCGGCACGGACGACCTCGTGCCCGTGCCGCGACAGTGCCGTGGTGAGTGCCGCCGCGAGCCGGTCGTCGTCCTCGACCAGGAGAACTCGCATGCCGACCAGGTTAGACGCGCTCGGGAACCGCCTCGGCCACGCCGCGCTCACTGCGTGTCAGGGCGGCGTCGCGGGTCTCGCGCATGCTGAAGTACACGACGAGGGAGACGGCGGCGCACCCGGCCACGTACCAGTAGAAGCCGGGCTCCATGCCCGCGCCCTTGAACCACAGCGCCACGTACTGGGCGGTGCCGCCGAACAGGGCGTTGGCGATCGCGTACGGCAGCGCCACCCCGAGCGCCCGGATGTTGGTCGGGAACAGCTCGGCCTTCACCACCGCGTTGATCGAGGTGTAGCCGGTGATGATGAGCAGGCCGACGAGCGAGAGCAGCAGCGCGCTCCAGAAGCCGCTGACCGACGACAGCGCGTACATGAGCGGCACGGTGCCGAGTGTCGAGCCGACGCCGAAGGTGATCAGCAGCGGCCGCCGTCCGATCCGGTCCGACAGCGCTCCGGCCGCGGGCTGGACGCACATGAAGATGAACAGCGCGCAGAAGCTCACGGTCGAGGCGGTCGCCTTCGACAGCCCGGCGGTGTTGGACAGGTACGTGGTCAGGTAGGTCGTGTAGGTGTAGTACGCGACGGTACCGCCCATGGTCAGGGCGATGACCAGCAGAAATTCCTTCTTGTGGGTGAAGAGCGCCTTGAGCGTGCCGCGGTCCTTGGCGTCGTGCGCGCCGGCGGACTCCTCGCCGTAGGCCTCCGTCTCCATCAGGCTGCGCCGCAGGTAGAACACGACCGCGGCGGCCAGGGCGCCGATGATGAACGGGATGCGCCAGCCCCAGGACTTCAGGGCCTCCTCGGTCATGGAGTTCTGCAGGATGATCTGCAGGCCGAGCCCGACGAGCTGGCCGGCGGTCATCGAGACGTACTGGAAGCTGGAGGCGAAGCCGCGCCGGCCGGGCGGGGTGGCCTCGGTCAGGAAGGTGGCGCTGGCCGCGTACTCGCCGCCGACCGAGATGCCCTGCAGCAGCCGGGCCACGAGCAGGACCACCGCGGCGGCGCCGCCGATCGTGTCGTACGTGGGCGCGATCGCGATCAGCAGGGCGCTGGCCGACATCAGCGTGACCGTCATGGTCATGGCGGCCTTGCGGCCCTTGCGGTCGGCGTAGCGCCCGAGCAGCCAGCCGCCGATCGGGCGCATGAAGAAGCCGACGGCGAAGATGCCGAAGGTGTTCAGCAACTGGGCGGTGGAATCGCCCTTGGGGAAGAAGGACGCCGCGAAGTAGGTGGCGAAGCTCGCGTAGA
Source organism: Nonomuraea sp. NPDC059007 (assembly GCF_042740555.1). NCBI lineage: Bacteria > Bacillati > Actinomycetota > Actinomycetes > Streptosporangiales > Streptosporangiaceae > Nonomuraea > Nonomuraea sp. NPDC059007. Next base: position 193,127 of record NZ_JBHYJD010000013.1, read on the forward strand.
CGAACCAGTCATACCACTCGACGAGGTTGCCGACGGAACCGCCGATGACGTTCTTCCACGGCATGCGTGCCTTGCTCAACGGGATACCTCCAGGGGGGCGTCTGTGCTGGCCAGAGCCTCTCCGCCGAAGGTTCTTCTGCCAAGGGGAGCGGGCGCATATCTAACCTGCGCTTAACATCGGCGAAACGTCAGACGTCCGTTTGCCAGGTGTTCCACTCGTCGAGCAGTTCGAAGCCCATCGCCTCGTTGATCGCCAGCATGTGCCGGTTGGAGGTGGCGTTCCAGGTGACGACCTGCTCCACCTGCGGCTCGCATTCACGCAGCCACAGCAGGTTGGCGACCTTCAGCAGAAGCCCGAGCCTGCGGCCGCGATGGGCGGCGAGCACGGTGGTGTCGGCCTGGCGGGCCCAGCCGTCGGAGCGGTCGGCCTCGATGTAGATGCGCGTGTAGCCCGCGGGGGCGCCGTCGGAGGTACGGCGGGCGATCATGGCGTAGGAGTCGCCGCCGCTGGGCACGATCGACGCCTCGAACGCGCGCATCCGGTCGGTGTCGAAGCGCATCTCCTCGATGTCCGCGCCGCGCGGCGCGTCGTTCATGCCGCCGATGAGCTGCGCGAGATCGGCCAGCAGTTCCTCGGGCGCGGGGCCGGTGAAGCGCTCCAGGTGGTAGCCCTCGGCCTGCGGCAGCATCGCCCTGATCGCCGGCCAGTCGGCCTTGCGCAGGTCCAGCGTACGGCGGGCCTCGGGCAGCACGACCTGGCCGCCCATCGCGGCGATGAACGCGGCCCCGCTGCCCGTCTTCTCGGTCTCGCCGACCAGCAGCCTTCTGCCCTCGGCCCTGACCCGCTCCTTCGTGTGCTCGTACAGGGCCCTGCCGATGCCACGCCGCCGGTGGCCGGGCACGACGAACGCCTCGAACACCACGACGAGATGCGTGTTGTCGAGCAGCGGGTACTGCAGGCCGAGACCGCCGACGATCCGGCCGTCCTCGACCGCGGCCCACGCCTCGACCCGGGAGCCGGCGTCGCCCCGGCGCATCAGCCACTCGTAGTGACGCTGCGACATGACCGGGCCCGGCCGGTGGCCGGTGGCCGCGCGGTAGGCGGCGTACACCTCGTCCAGGGGGCCGTCGAGATCTACTTGCTGGATCGTCATGCCGTCAGGCAAACGCACGCGCGCCTCTTCCCGCCACCGGTTTTACTGCTGGTAGCTCTCGACCTCGCTGGCCGGGCGGGCGGCCGCCTCGTCGGGGTTCTCCCCGATGCCCCGGCGGGCCCGGCGCTGCCTGAGCAGGTCCCAGCACTGGTCGAGCGCGACCTCCAGCTCCTTGACCCGCGCGTTCTCCTCCTCCGAGGTCACTTCGCCCGTCGACAGGCGGTCGCGCAGCTCGTGCTCCTCCGCGACGAGGGCGCTGATCCTGGTGAGAATCTCGTTATCCTGCATGATCCTGACTCTAACCGGCGCGTGATAGAACACGCCCTATGCGGGGTATCGCGGTGGTAAGGGAACCTGGCCGGCGCCTGGCCGAGGGCATCGTCACCCATCTCGAACGGCGGGCGGTCGACTACGCGCTCGCCCTGGAGCAGCACGCGGCCTACGTCGGCGCGCTGGGGGAGGCGGGCTGGGACCCGGTCCACGTGCCGCGGGCCGACGACCTGCCGGACGCGGTGTTCGTGGAGGACACCGTGGTGGTGTGCGGGCGGCTGGCCGTACTCACGCGTCCGGGGGCGCCGGAACGGCGGCCCGAGGTGGCGGCGGTCGCCGAGGCCGTGCGGGGCCAGGGGTTGCGCGCCGTGGCCGTCGAGGCGCCCGGCACGCTCGACGGCGGCGACGTCCTTCAGGTCGGCGCGACCGTGTACGCCGGACGCTCGGCCCGCACCAACGACGAGGGCATCGCCCAGCTCGCCCGGCACCTGCCCGACCGGCGCGTGGTCCCGGTGGAGTTGCGCGGGGTGCTGCATCTGAAGTCGGCCGTGACCGCGCTGCCGGACGGCACGCTGATCGGAGACCCGTCGCTGGTGGATCTGCCGGGCCTGCTGGAGCCCCCGGAGGAGGCGGGCTCGCACGTGGTCGTGCTGGACGAGGAGACCGTGCTGATGGCGGCCTCCGCCCCGGAAACAGCACACATGCTGCGAAATAGGGGGCTCAAGGTCCTGAGCGTGGATATTTCGGAGTTTGAGAAGCTGGAGGGCTGTGTGACCTGTCTTTCGGTTCTCATCAGGTGAGATCAGGGAGGGCGCACGGCGAGACGTCTGCTAACGTGAAACGCATGCTGCGCGGGCTGCTTCTTAGCTGCCGCGGCGAGGGCCTCTGAAGCAGGCCGGCTCCCTCGTCGCGGAGCGAGCCATGCGCGTCGGCCGTACGGACCGACTTTGAGGACACCTCAGATGACCGCTCAGCAGCCCACCTCCATGCCCGTCCAGCGTTACCAGGCGTTCGAGCCCGTCCGGCTCGCCGACCGCACCTGGCCCGGCAAGATGATCACCAAGGCGCCCCGATGGTGCGCGGTAGACCTGCGTGACGGCAACCAGGCGCTGATCGACCCGATGGACTCCCACCGCAAGCTCCAGATGTTCGACCTGCTGGTCAAGATGGGCTACAAGGAGATCGAGGTCGGCTTCCCCGCCGCCAGCCAGACCGACTTCGACTTCGTCCGCCAGATCATCGACGAGGGGCGCATCCCGGACGACGTGGTGATCCAGGTGCTGACCCAGGCCAGGCCCGAGCTGATCGAGCGCACCTTCGAGTCCATCCAGGGCGCCAGGCAGGCCATCGTCCACCTGTACAACTCCACCTCCACGCTCCAGCGCCGAGTCGTGTTCGGCCAGGACCGCGAGGGCATCACCGCCATCGCCGTCGAGGGCGCCAAGCTCGTCCGCAAGCTCGCCGAGGCGAGCGACGTCGACGTCTTCTACCAGTACTCGCCGGAGTCGTTCACCGGGACCGAGCTGGACTACGCCGTCGAGGTGTGCGACGCGGTCACCGAGGTGTGGCAGCCCACCCCCGACCGCAAGGTCATCATCAACCTGCCCGCCACCGTCGAGATGGCCACGCCCAACGTCTACGCCGACCAGATCGAGTGGATGCACCGCAACCTGAGCAGGCGCGACTCGATCGTCCTGTCGCTGCACCCCCACAACGACCGCGGCACCGCGGTGGCCGCCGCCGAGCTGGGCTACATGGCCGGCGCCGACCGCATCGAGGGCTGCCTGTTCGGCAACGGCGAGCGCACCGGCAACGTCTGCCTGGTGACCCTGGGCATGAACCTGTTCTCGCAGGGCGTCGACCCCGAGATCGACTTCAGTGACATCGACGAGATCCGCCGCGTCACCGAGTACTGCAACCAGCTGCCCGTGCACCCGCGCCACCCGTGGGGCGGCGAGCTGGTCTACACCGCCTTCTCCGGCTCCCACCAGGACGCCATCAAGAAGGGCTTCGAGCACCTGGCCGCCGACGCCGCCGCGGCGGGCGTGCCGGTCGACTCCTTCACGTGGGCGGTGCCGTACCTGCCGATCGACCCCAAGGACATCGGGCGCAGCTACGAGGCGGTCATCCGCGTCAACAGCCAGTCCGGCAAGGGCGGCGTCGCCTTCATCATGAAGGCCGACCATCAGCTCGACCTGCCGCGCCGCCTGCAGATCGAGTTCTCCAAGGTCGTGCAGGCCCGCACCGACGCGCAGGGCGGCGAGGTCACGCCGGGCGAGATGTTCGAGATCTTCCAGGACGAGTACCTGCCCACGCCCGGCAACCGCTGGGGCCGGCTCAGCCTCATGGCCCACCGCCACGAGTCGACCGTGGACGACCAGGACCGCATCGGCGCCGACATCCGCCTCGACGGGGAGATCCGCGAGATCGAGGGCAACGGCAACGGCCCCATCTCGGCCTTCATCGACGCGATCGCCGGAATCGGCATCCAGGTACGGGTGCTCGACTACGTGGAGCACGCGATGAGCGCGGGCACGGACGCCAAGGCCGCCTCCTACCTGGAGTGCGAGGTGGACGGCCGGATCCTGTGGGGCGTGGGCATCGACGCCAACACCACGACCGCCTCGCTCAAGGCGATCATCTCCGCGGTCAACCGCGCCTCCCGCTAGGACTCGCGCGGCGGCCGTCCCTCCGCGCGATTCCCTCACCCAGCGCTCCGCCGGCCGACGGCGGAGCGCTCTTTTCATTCACGGGGAATTCATCTACTCTCCTTAGTGAACGACACGTTCTCTAAGGAGGTGTGGCGTGCGGCTCACGCTGACCGGGCTCATGCTGGCGATGCTGCTGGGCGCGCTCGACCAGACGATCATGGCGCCCGCCCTGCCCGCCGTGGCCGCGACCCTCGGCGGGCTGGACCAGATGCCGGCCGTCGTCACCGCGTACCTGGTCGCCGCCACGGTCGTGATGCCCGTGTACGGCAAGCTGGGCGACCGCTACGGCCGCAAGCCCCTCATGCAGGCCGCCATCGTGATCTTCGTGACCGGCGCCGTCCTGTGTTCGATCGCCGGGTCGATGCCCCAGTTCGTGGCCTTCCGCGCGCTCCAGGGCATCGGCGGCGGCGGGCTCATGATCGGCGCCCAGGCCATCATCGGCGAGATCGTCAGCCCCCGCGAACGCGGCCGCTACCTCGGCCTCATCGGCGCCGCCTACATCGTGGCCGCCGTCGGCGGCCCGCTGGCCGGCGGGCTGTTCATCGACACCGTGGGCTGGCGGTGGATCTTCGCGATCTACCCGCCGCTCGGGCTGCTCGCGCTGGTGGTGCTCAGCCGTACGCTCCACCTGCCCAGGCCGGGCGCGCGGACCCCGCTGGACGTGGCGGGCGCGCTCACGCTGGCCGTGGCGGTGGTCGGGATGGTGCTGCTCGGGCAGACGGGGGAGCCGGTCTACCTCGCGGTCGCGGCCGCCGGCGCCGGCGCGTGGCTGCTCACGGCGCGGCGGGCGGCCGATCCCATCCTGCCCTTGCGGCTCTTTCGCGACCGGGGCTTCGCCGTACCGGTGGCGATCAGCTTTCTGATCGGGTTCGCGCTGTTCGGCACGATCACCTACATGCCCGCCTACCTGCAGATCGCGCTCGGCTCCACCGCCACCCAGGCCGGGCTGCTGGTCACCGCGCTCATGGGCGGCGTGCTGGCCACCACGATCGTCTCCGGCCGCCTGATCACCAGGACCGGGCGCTACAAGCCGTATCCCGTGGTGGGCGCGCTCGTGGCCGCGCTCGGCCTCGGGCTGCTGGCCGTGGCCGAGGGCGCGGTGGGGATCGCCGCCGTGATGCTGCTGACCGGGTTCGGCGTCGGGCTCGTCATGCAGGTCATGGTGCTCGTCGCGCAGAACACCGTCGCCCACGCCGACCTCGGGACGGCCACCTCGGCGGTGACGTTCCTGCGGCAGATCGGGGCCTCGGCGGGGGTGGCGGTGGTCGGAGCCCTGATCACGCTGCGGCTGTCCGGAGCCGGGTTCGCCGAGGCCGTGCCGCCGGTCTTCGCCATGATGGCGCCGCTGCTCGGAGTGGCGTTCCTGCTGGCGCTCGCGTTGCCCGTACGTCCGCTGCGTACCCGGGCCCATGTGGAGGAGAAGGTATGACACGCGTCGCACCCCTGCGCGACTTCGGCCGCGCCGACCTCGATCGGGCCGGCGGCAAGGGCGCCAACCTGGGGGAACTGGTCCGGCTCGGGCTGCCGGTCCCGGACGGGTTCGTCGTCACGACCGCCGCGGGCGCCGAGATGACCGGCGGCCTCCGGCAGGAGATCGCCGCCGCCTACGCCGCGCTCGGCGGCGGGCCGGTGGCCGTGCGCTCCAGCGCCACGGCCGAGGACCTGCCCGGCGCCGCGTTCGCCGGCCAGCAGGACACCTTTCTCAACGTCATCGGCGAGGACCCGCTCCTGGACGCGGTCCGCCGATGCTGGGCCTCGCTGTTCACCGAGCGCGCCGTCGCCTACCGGGCCAGGCTCGGCATCCCCGACGCCGACGTGCGCATCGCGGTCGTCGTGCAGAACATGGTGGAGGCGGAGTCGGCGGGCGTCATGTTCACCGCCGACCCCGTCACCGGTGAGCGCGCCACGCTGGTCGTGGACGCCAGCAGCGGCCTCGGCGAGGCCGTCGTCTCCGGCCGTGTCACCCCCGACCACTACGTGCTCGACCGCGCGGGCCGTCTCACCGCCTTCCGCGCGGGCCGCCGCGAGGTCGTCATCAGAGGTACGGCCGGCGGCGGCACCACCGAGACCCGCGAGGAAGGCCCGGCCGAACGCCTGCCCGAGACGGTCCTGCGCGAGCTGGCCGAACTCGGCGTCCGGGTGGCCGGCCACTTCGGCCGCCCCATGGACCTCGAATGGGCCTTCGCGGACGGCCGCGTCAGCCTGCTGCAGGCCCGCCCGATGACAGCGCTGCCGCCGCCTCCGCTGGGCCGCAGGCTCAACCCCGTCGAGCGCCGCATCGCCGGGATCCTGCTGGAGTACCTGCCGGTGCGCCCCTACCCGATCGACATGACGACCTGGCTCCCGCACGGCCCCGCCGGGCTGATGGCCCGGGTGGCCGCCGACTTCGGCATCCGGGGCGCGTTCGACGGCTTCCTCAGGGAGGAGGACGGCGTCGTCTACCGGATGGTCCCGCCCAGGCCCCGGCCCAGCCCGCGGCTGCTGGGGCTGCCGTTCCGCGTGCTGCGCAAGGCCCGCCGGTACGACCCGGCCGCCTGGACGCGCGACCCGCGCTACCTCGCCTTCCTGGAGCGTGAGCGGGAGCTGGCGGCGATCGACCTGGCGGCGCTGCCGTGGCCGGAGCTGCGGGCCATGCCCCGGCGGGCGCTCGACCTGGTGGGGCCGGTGGCGGAGCTGCGCATCGACTACCTGCCGGGGACCGGGCTGGCGCTGGCGCGCCTGCTGGTGACGTTGAAGATGTACCGGCTGGGCAGGCACTTCGGGACGGTGATCACGGGTGGCGGCAGCCGGACGGAGGACGCCAACCGGGGGCTGGAGGAGCTGGCCGCCCACCTCCACGAACCCGGCTTCGACCGGAGATTTCAGGCCTTCCTGGCTGAGTACGGGCACCGGGAGACCGCCAGCCCCGTCCTCGTCACCCCGCCCACCTGGAGCGACGCCCCCGGCACCGTGCTCGACATGGTCAAGCTGCTCGCGAGTGGCCCCGCCGCGCGCGAGCACGGCCCCG
>NZ_JBHYJD010000013.1:200278-268414 GCF_042740555.1 Nonomuraea sp. NPDC059007
ACGGGGCCCCCCCCCCCCGCCCCCGCGCCCTACATGTCCCCCGGGCGCGCGGGCGCCCCCCCGGCGCGCCCCCACGGCCCCGATCCGCTGGAGCGGCTGCTGAGCCATCCCCGGCTGCGCTCGCCGCGACGCAGGCGGCGGGTCGAGCGGCTGGTCAGGGCGGCGCGGGCCGGGCTCGCCTTCCGCGAGGACAGCCACTTCTCCTTCACGATGCCCCAGCCCATCCTGCGCCGGTCGCTGGTGGAGATGGGCAGGCGGCTCGGGCTGCCCGACCCGGAGGACGTCTTCCACCTGCGGCTGGAGGAGCTGGAAGGCATCGAGGATCCGGCGGCCGGGCCGTACCGGGAAAGGCTGCGCGCCACGATCCTCGCCAGGGCGGCCAAGCGGGAGGAACTGCGGGGTGTGCGGCTCATCGACCCCCGGGCGGTCTTCCCCGCGCCCAACGCCGGTGACGCGCTGGTCGCCGGCACCCCGGCCAGCGGCGGCACGGTGACGGGGCCGGTCAGGGTGATCCGCGAGCCCGCCGAGTTCGGCCGGCTGGCCGCGGGGGACGTGCTGGTCTGCCCGTACACGAACCCGTCGTGGACGCCGTTGTTCCAGCGGGCCGCCGCGGTCGTCGTGGACACCGGCGGCACCGGCTCGCACGCGGCGATCGTGGCCAGGGAGTACGGCATCCCGGCGGTCATGGGCACCGGCGAGGGCACCTCGGTGCTGACCGACGGGCTCATGGTCGTCGTGGACGGAGACACCGGCACGGTCGGCAAGGCTCCATAGGATGCATCCATGGTCACCGACCACCGCAAACAGCCCCGCCGCCGGGGCGAGGCGCTGCACGCCGCCATCTTCCGGGCCACGCTCGACGAGCTGGCCGAGGTCGGCTACGCCAAGCTGACCATGGAACGGGTCGCCGAGCGGGCCAGGACCGGCAAGGCCTCGCTGTATCGCCGCTGGCCGACCCGGCTGGAGCTGGTGATGGCGGCGGTCTACTCCGTCCTGCCCGACCCCTCCGACGTGGCCGACACCGGCAGCCTGCGCGGCGACCTGCTGGCCCTGCTCCGCCACACCGCGGCCGCGCTGGACGGCGCCCCCGGCGAGGCCATGCGCGGGCTGCTGAGCGAGGCGCTCGGCGACCGCGGCCGGGGCGCCGCGCTGCGCGAGAACTCCCAGGGCGCGGGGCGCAGGATGATGCACGAGGTGGTCCGCCGCGCGGTCGAGCGCGGCGAGGTCGAGGCCGGCGCGGTCACTCCCCGCCGGCTGGACGTGGGTCAGGCGATGATCAGGCAGTACTTCCTGTTCAACGGGACGCCGATCCCCGACGCGCTCATCGTCGAGGTGGTCGACGAGATCATCGTGCCGCTTCTGGGATGCCCAGCCCCATGAGGGCGGCGTTGTTGAGCATGGCGTGCTCGAAGGCGGTCCTGCGGTTGTCCAGCGTGTTGTTGAACTGGCCGAACAACTCGAAGCTGACCCAGCCGAACAGGCCGGTCCAGGCGTTGATCGCGCGGAAGACGACCAGGTCGGAGATCCCCGGCATGACGGCCCGGACGAGCGCGGCGTCCTCGGCCAGCGAGGGCGGGGGAGCGGGCGCGATGCCGGGGGGGTCGAGGACGCCCGCCTCATGGGCGTCCGACAGGATGCGGCCGAAGACGACCGTGTCGCGGACCGCCGCCTCCACGGTGTCCATCGGCGCCTGGTAGCCGGGTACGGGCGAGCCGTACAGCAGGGCGTACTCGTGGGGGTTGGTCAGCGCCCAGTCGCGTACGGCGTGACAGACCGCCAGCCAGCGGCCCAGGTGGTCGCCGCGATCGACGGCGGCGTCGGCCCGCTCCACGCACTCCCCGATCGCGTTGTAGCCGTCGATGATCAGGGTGGTCAGCAGGTCGTCCCGGCTGGGGAAGTAGCGGTAGATGGCCGAGGAGACCATGCCCATCTCGCGGGCCACGGCGCGCAACGACAGCCCGCCCGCCCCTTCCGTGGCGAGCTGGCGCCGGGCGATGTCGGCGATCTCCTTGGTGAGCTCGGCTCTGACACGTTCTCTCGCGGTCCTGCTAGCTGTCATACTCAGCACGCTACCAGAGCGGTGGCAATAAACGAGAGCACTGCTCTTGACGAAAAGTGCTCTTTTGAGAGAGCATTGCTCTCGTAAGCGAACGGCAGTCACGAAGGTTGGAGTCCCCGAGATGATGAAGAACGCGAATATGCTGCTGATGTTCCTCCTGGAACTCGGCGTCATCGCCGCCGTCGGATACTGGGGATTCACCGTAAGCTCGAACTGGATCATCAACACGCTCGCCGGGCTCGGCGCGCCGGCCCTCTTCATCACCGCCTGGGCGCTGTTCGGCGCTGGTGGCGGGGTCAACGCCACCTTCCCGGCCACCGGGATCTGGCGGGGCGTCCTGGAGATCCTCTGGTTCGGCGGCGGGGCCGCCGCACTCTACGCCGCGGGCGCCGCCACTCCGGCCGCCGTCTTCGCGATCCTCTTCGCCGTCAACGCGACTCTCCGCCTCATCTGGAAGCAGGCCTGATCATGGGTAAGCACGTCATCGTCGGTTCCGGCCAGGTCGGGACCCACCTCGCCGTCAAGCTCCGCGACCTCGGCCAGGACGTCACGGTCGTCACCCGGTCGGGCAGCGGCCCGGAAGGCGTCGTCAAGGTGGCCGCGGACGTGGCCGACGCCGCCCGGCTGACCGAGGCGGCCAAGGGCGCCGACGCCCTCTACAACTGCGTCAACCCGAAGTACCACCGCTGGCTCACCGACTGGCCGCCGATGTCCGCGGCGTTCCTGGCCGCCGCCGAGTCCACCGGCGCCGTGCTGGCCATCCTCGGCAACCTCTACCCCTACGGCCCCGTCAACGGCCCCATGACCGAGGACCTCCCGCTGGCCTCGCGCAGCCCCAAGGCCATGGTCAGGGCGAAGATGTGGCAGGACGCGCTGGCCCTGCACGAGGCCGGCCGCATCCGGGTGACCGAGGTACGCGCCTCCGACTTCTTCGGCCCCGGCGCCAGCGACCAGTCGTACCTGGGCGGGCGCTTCATCGACCCGCTCAAGGCGGGCAAGACCATCCAGCTCGTCTGGCCGGCCGACGTGCCGCACAGCTGGACCTACCTGCCCGACGTCGCCGACGCGCTCATCACCGCCGCCGCCGAGGAGCGGGCCTGGGGCAGGGCCTGGCACGTGCCCACGAACGAGCCGATGACCTTCCGGCAGATCGGCGCGGGCATGGCCGCCGTCCTCGGCCGCCCCGCGCCCAAGATGAGCGTGCTGCCGTGGCCGGTCCTGCGGGTCGCCGGGCTGTTCAACCCGTTGATCGGCGAGTTCCGCCACATCCGCTACCAGTTCGTCGCGCCCTTCGTGCTCGACTCCAGCGCCTTCCAGCGCACCTTCGACGTCGCGCCCACGCCGGTCGACGAGGCGCTGAAGGCTAGCCTGGCCGGATGAAGATTGCCATGATCGGCCTGGGCGACATCGCGGAGAAGGCCTATCTCCCCGTGCTGGCCACCCAGCCCGGCCTCGACCTCCACCTGTGCACCCGCAACACCGGAACCCTCGACCGCCTGGGCGCGGCGCACCGGATCGCCAACCGCTTCACCACGGTCGAGCAGGTGGTCGAGGAGGGGATCGACGCGGCGTTCGTCCACGCCGCCACCGGCGCCCACCCCAAGATCGTGGACACCCTCCTGCGCGCGGGCGTCCACGTCTACGTGGACAAGCCGATCGCCGACAACCTCGCCGAGTGCGAGCGGCTGGTGAGCCTGGCGCGCGAGGCCGGACGCTCGCTGATGGTCGGCTTCAACCGCCGCTACGCCCCCGGCTACACGGGCCTGGCCGAACTGCCCAGGCACCTGGTGATCATGGAGAAGAACCGCGAGAACCACCCCGACGCGCCCCGCCCGGTCATGTTCGACGACTTCATCCACGTCGTGGACACCCTGCGCTTCCTGGTCCCCGGCGAGGTGAGTGACACCCGCGTCCGCACCAGGGTCCGCGCCGGCCAGGTCGAGCACGTGACGCTGGAGCTGTCCGGCGACGGCTTCACCGCCATCGGCGTCATGAACCGGCTCAGCGGCGCCTCAGAGGAGAGCTGCGAGGTCATGGGCGACGGCGTCAAGCGCCGCGTGGTCAACCTCGGTGACGTCGTCGACTACACCGGGTCCGGCGAGGTCCTGCGCCGCCGTCCCGACTGGGTGCCGGTCGCGCGGCAGCGCGGCATCGAGCAGATCACGCTGGACTTCCTCGCCGCCGTGCGCGAGGGCCGCGTCCTGGACGCCGGTGACGCGCTGGTCAGCCACGCGATCTGCGAGGAGATCGTCAGCCACGCCGCATGACGCGGTCGGCCCTGCTCAGCATGCGGGCGAAGGGCCGCGAGTCCAGCGGTGCCAGCACCGTGAACCCGGCCGGGTCCGACAGCGGGCTTGAGGAGGAGACCACGCCCGCCACGGCCCCGCCGTACAGGGCCGGGCCGCCGCTCCCGCCGCCGGACGCGTGACAGTTGTGCGTGACGAGCACTCCCCGGTACGGCGCCGCCTGCCCCAGGCAGTGGTAGAGCCGCGTGCCCGGATAGCGCCGTCCGGCCGGATACCCGAGCAGGTCCAGGGCCCGGCGCCGCGACAGCGTCCCGCGCGCCACCGGCCGCAGCCCGCGCCCGGCCACCGACTCCAGGGACGAGCGCCCCTTCCCGGCGACGCCGACCAGCGCGAGGTCGTAGGGCAGCCGGGCGGGGGAGTCCGGCCGGTCGCGCCACTCTGAGGGCACCCAGGTGCGTACGGCGGGCCAGACGCCCATGGGCGCCCGCCCCCCGTCGTAGCCGGGCATGAACACCAGTCCGCGCAGCCGCCTGCCCCGGTGGTAGAGGCAGTGCGCCGCGGTCAGGACCAGGCTCCTGCTCCGCGACCTCAGGACGGCGCCGCCGCACATCACGGCCGTCCCCGCCACCGGGTCGTGGCCGATCAGCACACCGGTGTCGGGCCGGGCGCGACCGGCCGGGGCGTACCCCAGCCGGTCGCCGCCGGGGGTGAGCACGTGGGCGGCGGGAACGGCGTCGAGGGGTGGCTCGGCCGTCGGGTTGAGCAGGGTCATGGACAGCAGCAGCCGGAGCACGCCTCCACTGTAGAGCGAAGGTGATCATTACCCTGACCTGCGACACTCGCCTTTCAGCGGGAAGAAAGATACTCCGCGCCGAGGGCGCGCAGCCGGGCGTGGGCGGAGCCGTAGGCGGCCGGATCCTTCAGGTGGGCCTTGGCGACCTTGGCGACCATCGTGTAGTTCGTGTCGCACACGTTGCCGACCGGCGCCTGGCCCGCCTGGCTGATGAGCTGGTAGGCGTCGAGCGTCTCCAGCCCGGTCAGCTCGGCCGACCAGGTGACCAGGTCGTGCTGGCTGACGCGGTAGGCGTCCTCCAGCGGACGGGCCGAGCCCGTGGACATCAGGTGCAGGTCGTCCTCCATGCGCGGCCACGGCGTGCCCACGCCCTTGATCAGGTCCACCGCGACGACGGTGTTCATCGCGGTCTCCAGCGCGGTGCCGCACACCTCGCCGTGGCCCTGGCGGCCGTGCCCGTCGCCGATGGCGAACAGCCCGCCCGCGACGTTGACGCCCAGGTAGACGGTGACGCCGGCGCGCAGCTCCGGGGTGTCCATGTTGCCGCCGTGAGCGTCGGGCGTGATCGTCATCTTGACCTCACCGGCCGCCGGGGCGACGCCGACGGTGCCGTGCATGGGGTCCAGGGGCAGCTCGACGGTGAAGTCGCTCTTCCTGGCCCGGTAGACGGCCACGCCGCGTTCCAGGTCCAGGTCGTAGCGCCAGACCCGCTCCTCCAGCGCCGGATGCAGCATCGCGGTCGTGTGGGTGGCCGTCAGCGCCCCGAAGTGCGGGAACGTCGTGGACATCGCCCAGTCGCGGGCCGGGGTGATCGAGACGAAGTGCAGCGCGATCGTGTCGCCCGGCTCGGCGCCCGTCACGTGGAAGGGGCCGGTCACCGGGTTGAGGTAGGGGAACTCGCACACCTGTGACGGCAGGTCGTCCACGGTCCGCACCCGGCCGCCGAAGCAGTCCTCGGTGTAGAGCTCCAGGATCGTGCCGGGCCGTACCTCGCCGACCGGGGCACGGCCGCCGAAGGTGTAGCTCAGCTCGTCCGGCCCGGGGCGGTAGGGGTGGATGTTCACACGACCTCTTTCGGCAGGCGTGGGCGGCGGCCCACGAGGTAGGTGACGGCCAGGACCACCAGGCCCAGCCCGAGCCAGGCGAAGCCCAGCCGCTGCGCGGCCACGTTCGCGTTGACGACGACGAAGACCAGGATCGCGAATCCCAGCAACGGGACCAGGAGGTGGGCGATCAGGTTGGAGCTGCGCTGCCGTAGCAGATAGTGGACCACGACGGCGACGTGCAGCAGCAGGAAGGCGGTCATCGCGCCGAAGTTGACCAGCGAGCTCATCAGCGGGATGCCGTCCTCGCGGGTGCTCATGTAGACGCCCAGCGCGAGCGAGAGCGCGGCGACCGCGAGCGTGGCGTTGACCGGGACCTTGTGGCGGGGGTGGACGCGCGACAGGAACGCGGGCAACTGGCGGTCGCGGGCCATCGCGAACAGCAGCCGGGACGTGGCCGCCTGGGCGACGAGCGAGTTGGCGAAGCCCCAGGCGATCGCGGTGGCGACGGCGGTGAGCGTGGCCAGCCAGGGGCCGCCGGCGAAGGCCGCGGTGTCGTAGAAGGCGCTGCCGGCCGGGTCGCCCTTCTCCAGCAGCGTGGCCCGGTTGGGCGTGAGCAGCGCCGCCACCCAGGTCTGCGCCACGAACAGCACGGCCGCCAGCGCGAGCGCGGCCACCATGGAACGGCCCAGCCGCCTGGCGTCCTCGCGGCTCTCCTCGGCCAGCGTCGAGATGCCGTCGAAGCCGAGGAAGGACAGCACCGCCACCGACGCGGCCCCGAACACCAGTGGCAGGGTGAACGTCGAGGAGTCGAAGAGCGGGGTCAGCGCGCCCGTCTGCGCCTTGCCCTGGGCCAGCGCGACCACGCCGACCACGAGGAAGATCGCGAGCACGATCAGCTCGGCGACCAGCATGATCCGGGTGATGCGCACGGTCATCTGGATGCCCAGGTAGTTGACCACGGTGTTGAGCGCCACGAAGACCACCACCCATCCCCATACCGGTATGACGGGCACGAAGGAGTTCATGGCCACGCCGGCGACCAGGTACAGCAGGCCGGGCACCAGCAGGTAGTCGAGCAGGATCGCCCATCCGGCGATGAACCCGACGGGGGCGCCGATGCCGCGGCCGGCGTAGGTGTAGACCGATCCGGCCATCGGGAAGGCCCGCGCCATCTGGGCGTACGACAGCGCCGTGAACGCCATCGCGACCATGCCGACGACGTAGGCCAGGGCGACCATGCCGCCGGAGGCGGCGAAGACGCTGCCGAAGATGCCGAACGGCGCGATCGGCACCATGAAGATGAGCCCGTAGATCATCAGATCCGCGAAGCCCAGGGATCGCTGGAGCTCTTGGCGGTATCCGAACTGCTCCACGGTGGTGGGGGGTGTGGGCATGTTGCCGGGTCCTCTCATGGAGCCCCTGTAGGGGCTTGATGATCGCGAGTATCTACCGGCGGTGCGCCCACGCGAAAGGGGCAATTCTGGACTTATGGGGCTCTTGGGTCGACGCGCCACGACGCCCGGCCGCCTGGCATCGGGGCCGGGCCGGGCATAGCTTGGCTGGTATGGCAGTCGACTTGAACCACACGATTGTGCAGAGCCGGAACAAGCGTGCTTCCGCCGAGTTCCTGGGCGGGATCCTCGGCCTCCCGGTGGGCAAGGACTGGGGGCCGTTCACGCCGCTGGAGACCTCCAACGGCGTCACGCTCGACTACATGGAAGCCACGTCGATCCAGCCGAACCACTACTGCTTCATCGTCAGCGAGCCGGAGTTCGACGCGATCTTCGCGCGGATCGAGGAGGCGGGCGTGGAGTTCTGGGCCGACCCGGGCCACCACACCCCCGGCGAGATCAACCACCTGTACGGCGGGCGCGGCGTCTACTTCGACGACCCCGACGGCCACAACATGGAGGTCATCACCGCGCCGTACGCCTGATCCCTACAGCCAGTAGTTGTCATGGCGCAGGTAGAACGCGGCACGCTCCTCGTCGGTCATGTCCCCGGACTCCACCAGGCCCTCGAAGTACCCCTCGCGGGGCGCGCCCGGGGAGAAGTGCAGGAGCATCTCGGCGGGCTCGCCGGACTCGTTCCTGAAGCCGTGGATGCCGCCGGCCGGGACGTGGACCCAGTCGCCCGGCTCGGTCTCCAGCCACTGGTCGCCGTTGAAGATGCGGATCGTGCCGCGCAGCACGTAGAACGACTCCGTGATCGTCTTGTGGAAATGGGGGCCGGGCCCGCTGGGCGTCGGTCCCATGACCCAGCGGTAGAGGCCGAACAGGCCGCCGGTCGAGGCGCCGGTGGCGATGTAGTGGACCTCGTTGCCGTTGGGGTAGACGAGTTCGGGCGCGTGGCCCGCCGGCCGGTGCAGGGCGCTCTTCTCGCCCTGGTCACCGTGGTAGATCGGATCGGGATAGGTCATGGTCAGAGCGTACGGGCTAGGTCTTCTTCTTGGCCGACTCGCCCCACATGACCAGGCCGGCCCCCACCAGCGCGATGCCCAGGTAGCCCCAGTTCGGGACCTCGGCGACGCGGTGCAGCAGGCCCCACTTGGAGTCGAAGAACGTGAGGCCGACGAAGCCGGCCACCCCTTGGATGAGGAGGATGACCCCCACGATTGCTCTCATGGGGCTCAGCCTGGCAGCCGCCCCGGGACCGGAACATCGGTCCCAGGGCGGTCGCGCCACCTACTTAAGTCGCGCTCACGGGTAGAGGCCGCGCATCTGGTGCGCCTCGGCCACCCGGCCCACGCCGATGAGGTGGGCGGCCTGGCGCAGCGTCAGGCCCTTCTCCGCGGCCAGCGACTTCACCTCGCCGTACGCGCTCTGCATCAGGTCGCGCAGCTTCATCTCGACCTCGGCGGCACTCCACGAGAAGGCCTGCATGTTCTGCACCCACTCCAGGTACGACACGATCACGCCGCCCGCGTTGGCCAGGATGTCCGGCACGACGGTGGTGCCGGAGGCGGCGAGGATCTCGTCGGCCTCCGGGGTGGTCGGGCCGTTGGCGCCCTCGACGATGAGGCGGGCGCGGACCCTCGGAGCGTTCTCCTCGGTGATCACGCCTTCCAGCGCCGCCGGGACCAGCAGGTCCACGTCCAGCTCGAACAGGTCGGCGTGGCTCATGGCGTCGGCGTGGCGGTAGCCGTACACGCTGCCGGTCTCGGCGCTGTGGGCGCGCAGGTCGGCGATGTCCAGGCCGGTCGGCGAGTAGATCGCGCCGCGTACGTCGGAGACGGCCACGACCTTGCAGCCCACGTCGGCGAGGTACTGCGCGGCCAGCGCGCCCACCTTGCCGAAGCCCTGCACGGCCACGGTCACGCCATCGGGTGAGCGGCCGAGCGCGGCCAGGGCCGCGATCTGCACGCCGCGCGAGGTCGCCCCGGCACGGCCCAGGGAGCCGCCGAGCGTCATCGGCTTGCCGGTGACGACGCCGGGCACCGAGTAGCCGGCGTTGACGCTGTAGGTGTCCATGATCCACGCCATGGTCTGCTCGTCGGTGCCGACGTCGGGGGCGGGGATGTCCTTCTCCGGGCCGATGAGCGGCAAAATCTCGTTGACGTAGCGGCGGGTGAGCCGCTCCAGTTCGCGGGTGGTCAGCGCGGCCGGGTCCACGGAGACGCCGCCCTTGGCGCCGCCGTAGGGGATGCCGACCAGGGCGCACTTCCACGTCATCCACATCGCCAGCGCGGTGACCTCGTGGATGTCGGTGCTGGGATGAAAGCGGATGCCGCCCTTGGCGGGGCCGCGCGATACGTTGTGCTGGACACGGAAGCCCTGGACCACGTCCATGCGGCCGTCCTCGCGGCGGACCGGCACGGAGACGGTCAGCGAACGGCGTGGCGTGGCCAGCATCGTGCGCAGCCCGTCGTCGAGACCGAGGTGCTCGGCCGCGTGGCCGAGCTGGTGGAGAGCGGAGTCGAGGGCCTGTTGTCCAGGGGTGATCAGGGCCGGCGTCTTTGACGGCACCATGATGCTCATGGGAGAAAATCCTCCTGTTATGTACGCCCAAATCAGTGGATTAAGCGCCGTTGCTCGATCCATTTGGACGTTCTTGTCGTGATCAGCCTATATCGAGTGGTTTCGAATTGTGTAGGGATTCTGTCCAGATTCGCAGCCGATCCGTTGTAGACAAATCCAAGCGCGTGATCGTCACTCAGGGAACGTGCCACACTGGCAGGCTGGGTAGAAGCTCTTCGCCGAACTGTCACATGAGGGGGTGGGATGCCCGGGTTGGTGATCGGTCCCATGCTGCGCTACGTCGATGAGACCAGCGCGTCCATATGGGTGGAAACCGACGAGCCATGCCAGGTCACGGTCTCGACACGCGACGGGGAGCACTCCTCGCCGACGTTCACCGTGCACGGCCACCACTACGCCATCGTCGATCTCACCGAGCTGACACGGGACGTGCCGGAGTACCGGGTCGAGCTGGACGGAACCTCCGTCTGGCCGCTGGAGGGCCGCGCGCCCAGCCGGATCCGGTTGATCCCGCCCGAGGGGCCGCGCCGGCTGGCGTTCGGCTCCTGCCGTACCAGCGTGCCCCATGACGCGGCGCACGTGCGCACGCACGGCCCCGACGTGCTGCGCGCCTACGGCGACCACCTCGAGACCGCCGACGACCCCGACTGGCCCGACCTGCTGCTGCTGCTCGGCGACCAGGTCTACGCCGACAACCCCTCGCCCGAGATGCTCGACTTCATCCACGCCCGGCGCGCCTCCGAGCCGCAGGACGAGATCGCCGACTTCGAGGAGTACGCCGAGCTCTACCGGCTGGCCTGGACCGAACCGGAGCTGCGCTGGCTGCTGTCCACGGTGCCGACCGCCATGATCTTCGACGACCACGACGTCCGCGACGACTGGAACACCTCCCAGACGTGGCGCGAGACCATGGCCCGCGTGCCCTGGTGGAAGCACCGGGTGATCTCCGGGCTCGGCGCGTACTGGGTCTACCAGCACCTGGGCAACCTCTCGCCGGCAGAGCGGGCCTCCGATCCGCTGCTGCAGGACCTCCTGAAGGGCGGGGGCTCCGAGCGCCTCGACGCCTTCGCCGAGCAGGCCGACGCCGAGCCGAGCAGCAACCGGTGGAGCTACGCCCGCGACCTCGGCCACACGAGGCTGCTCGTCGTCGACACCCGCTGCGCCCGCCAGCTCACGCCGGGCGACCGGCGCATGCTCGACGCGGTCGAGTGGGCCTGGCTGGAGGAGCAGGTCGCGCTGCCGGCCGAGCGGCTGATCATCGGCTCGTCGATCCCGTTCATGCTGCCCGAGGGCGTGCATTCGGTGCAGAACTGGAACGAGGCGCTGTGCGACGGCAAGTGGGGCAAGCCGGTCGCGCGGCTCTCGGAGATGTTCCGGCAGGCGTTCGACCTGGAGCATTGGGCGGCGTTCCGGCGGTCGTTCGACTCGCTGGCCACGCTCCTGCTGAAGACGGGCGTGCCGGTGATGATCCTGTCCGGTGACGTCCATTACTCCTACGTCGCCAAGTCCCGCAACATCACCCAGTTGGTCTGCTCGCCCATCCGCAACCCGCTCAGCAGGCTGCTGCGGCTGGCCAACGTGTTCACGCAGTTCGGCATCGCCACGTTGATCGGGGGGACGCTGGCCAAGCTCGCCCGCATCCCGCGCCCGCCGATCCGGTGGCGGGTGACGCACGGGCCGTGGTTCCAGAACGCGCTGGCCGTACTGACCTTTCCGAACTCGGTCACCTGGTACGAGGCCACCGACAACACGGTCAAACCCATCGACACTGTACATCTAACATGAAAACCATTATCGTTCGAGTCTTGTGACTCTGGACGCCTACACCCGCACCGCACCCTTCTACGACCTGTGGCACGAGGACGGCCACGTCCCCGAGATCAGGAAGCTCCTGCCGCCCCTCCTCGACGGCGTCACCGGCGGCGTCCTGGAGATCGGCGCCGGAACCGGCCTCATCACCCAGGTCATCGGCGACACCGTGCCCGGCGAGATCTTCGCGGTCGAGCCGTCGCTCGGCATGCGCGCCATCCTGCTCTCCCGCCTGTCCGACCGGCCCTCCCTGCGCGCGCGGGTGACCGTCCTGCCCTGCGGCGCGCTCGACGCCGACCTCGACGAACCCGTCGAGGCCGCCGTGATGATCTCCGTCCTGTACGGCTTCGCGCCCCCGGAGCGCACGAAACTGTGGGAGACGCTGGCCAGGCAGCTCCGGCCCGGAGGCCGCCTGATCTTCAACTGGCGGCAGCGGCCCGTGGGCGTGCCCGGGCCGCCGGAGGTCATGGGGTCGTACCGGGTGGGGCGGCACACCTACGAGATCCTCGGGCAGGTCGTGTCGGCGACGCCCGAGATGGCCACCTCGCGCTTTTCCTACCGGGTACTGCAGCGGGGGGTCGTCATCAGCGAGGACATCGTGGAGAGCGACGGCTACCGGCCCTCCCTGGAGGAGCTGACCGCCGAGCTCACGGCGGCCGGCTTCACCCCCGGCACCGCCCCCGCCGGCCTCCTCACCTGGCACCACCCCTAACCACCCCCCTCGGGGCCCCGCCTCGCGGATTCCCGTCCCGTTCGCTTCCCACCACCGGTGACATCCCGGGCTCGGGCTCCGCGGCTCTTCGGGCTTGGCCTCCGCGGCTCCCCGGTAGGGCTTTCGGGGGTTCTGTTCTGGTGTTCGCGTCCGGTCCCCACGAGGGTGGGAGAAGAAAGGTGGAACCGGGGTTCCGGGTGCGGTCAACAACAGGGTGACCGCACACGAGAGGACCGGAACGTGGTGGGTGTTCAAGAACGGCTGGACGACGCGGCGCTGATCGGGCGCTCACTGGGCGACCCCGAGAGCTTCGCCGCGCTGTTCGACCGGCACGCCGAGGAGATCCACCGCTACGCCGCCCGCAGGCTGGGCGCCGAGCTCGCCGAGGACGTGACCGGCGAGGTGTTCCTCGTCGCCTTCCGTGCCCGCGCCCGCTACGACCTGGCCCGCCCCGACGCCAGACCCTGGCTGTACGGCATCGCCACCAACGTCGTGGCCCAGCACCGCAGGGCGGAACGCCGCCGCAACCAGGCCATGGCCAAGGTGAGCGCCGAGCGCCCGGACGGCTTCGACGAGCGCAGCGCCGACCGGGTCAGCGCCGAACTGCTCCAGCCCAGGCTGGCGCGGGCGCTCACCAAGCTGACCGCGGCCGAACGCGACCTGCTGCTCCTGGTCGCCTGGGCCGACCTCACCTACGAGGACGCGGCCCTGGCACTGGGCGTCCCGGTCGGCACCGTGCGTTCGCGGCTGCATCGGCTGCGGGTGAAGGTGCGCAGGGCTCTCGGCGGTGCCGATCCGTTCGCTGCCGAGGAGGCCCACCGTGGATGACGAGATCAGGATCTTCGCAGAAGGCCGGCCGGCGGCTCCGCCGTACCCGGAAGAGGCTCGATCGCGGGCGCGGGAGGAGCTGGTACGTGCGGCGCGCGGGGGGCGGGGCGGGTTCAGGCTCCCGCGGCTGGGCTGGCAGTCGGTGGCGGCGTTCGGGGTGACCGTGCTGCTGGTCGGGGGAGTGGCGGGGGCGCTGGCCCGCGAGGAGACGGGGATGGTGGCCTCGCCGGGCGGGCTCGATCCTCAGCCCGGCCAGTACATCGTGATCGAGACGCAGGGGACCGAGGGCGGCCTGGTGCAGGCCTGGTTCGGCCCGGAGGGACGCGTCATGAGGCAGGCCAAACGGCAGGTGTGGCTGACGTCGTCGGGGACCGAGGCGGTGTACGTCCGCATCGAGACGCCGCCGTCCCCGTCCTCGCCGGGGCAGGCGACGCCCGCGCCCGCGATGCCGCGCACCAGGTGGCTGCGGCTGGCCGAGTGCCCCGAGTGGCTGCCCATCGTGGCCCCCGACCCGGCGGCGGTGCGGGCACAGCTCGCCAACCCGGACGGCGCCTCGAACCGGGACCCGGCCGCCGCCGCGTTCGACCGGGCACGGGAGATGATCGTCGAGCGGTACCTGACCAAGGAGCAGCTGGACACGCTGATCGCGGAGCTGAAGGCGATCCCCGGCGTGCGCGTGGCCGACGGGGTCGCGGACGAGACCGGCCGCACGGGGATCGGGATCGGGCTCGTGTACGGCGGAGCCCTCAATCAGCTCATCTTCGACCCCGTGACCAGCCAGTACATGGGCCTGCGCAGCACGGTCGTGGACGCGAAGGAGGCGCAGGCGCCCGAGGGCAGCGTCCTGGCGCTGACGGCTCAGCTCGGCATGCGGGTGGTCGACTCGTTGCCCGAGGTGGACGGCCGGGAGATCACGCCCTGCCCACAGGACAAGCCCACGGCTTCGGCTAGCCCGACCCCGCCGGCCGATGCCACGCCCGCGAACGTGGCCACCTCCGCCCCGCCGCCGGTCGATGCCACCCCACCGGTCGCCACGCCCACCCCCACGTCCGCCGAACAGGCGAGCCGGGAGCCGACTCCGATCCCGGAGGAAAACTGATCGCCGCCGCCCCCTGACGCGCGGAAGGCGGCTCACCCGGAGGATCACTCCTGGCGAGCCGCCTCCCGAAACCGGGGCGCCTCTGGTGAGGGGCGCCCCACAGGGCCGTCCGGGCAGGTCTGACCTCCCCGGCCGCCCTCGGCGGGCGCACCCCCTCCGGTGAACGCCGCCTGCGGGCAGGGCCGATCTCCCGGACGGACGCGCGGTGGTCGTCCGGGAGGCCCGTATCGGGGTTACTGGAAGGAGGCGATGGCGTCGGCGAGCTGGTCGACGGCCCAGAGGAGGTCCTCCTCGGAGATGACGATCGGCGGAGCCAGCCGGATCGTCGACCCGTGCGTGTCCTTGGCCAGGACGCCGCGGGCCATCAGGGCCTTGGAGACCTCGCGGCCCGTGGCCAGCGACGGGTCGATGTCCACGCCTGCCCACAGCCCGCGTCCGCGTACCGTGACGACGCCCTTGCCGATCAGTTCGTTCAGGCGGGCGTGGAGGACCTCGCCGAGCTGGGTGGCCCTGGCCTGGTACTCGCCGGTGTTGAGGATCTCGATGACGGCGTTGCCGACGGCGCAGGCCAGCGGGTTGCCGCCGAACGTGGAGCCGTGCTGGCCCGGCTTGATGACGCCGAGCACGTCCTCGTCGGCCGCGATGGCGCTGACCGGGACGACGCCGCCGCCGAGGGCCTTGCCCATGATGTAGATGTCGGGCACGACGCCTTCGTGGTCGCAGGCGAACGTCTTGCCGGTACGGCCGAGGCCGGACTGGATCTCGTCGGCGATCATGAGAACGTTGTTCTCGGTGCAGATCTCGCGGATGTGGGTGAGGTAGCCGTCCGGCGGCACCAGGACTCCGGCCTCGCCCTGGATGGGCTCGACCAGGACCGCGACGGTGTTGGCGTCGATGGCCTCGCGGACGGCCTCGGCGGAGCCGTACTTCACGATCTTGAAGCCGGGTGTGTACGGGCCGAAGTTCTCGCGCGCGTCGGGGTCGGTGGAGAAGCTGATGATCGTGGTGGTACGCCCGTGGAAGTTGTCCTCCATCACGATGATGTTGGCCTGCTCCGGTGCGACGCCCTTGACCTCGTAGCCCCACTTGCGGGAGACCTTGATCGCGGTCTCGACCGCCTCGGCGCCGGTGTTCATCGGCAGGATCATGTCCTTGCCGGTCAGGTCGCCCAGTCCGGTGCAGAACGCGGCGAACTGGTCGTGGTAGAAGGCGCGGCTGGTGAGCGTGAGGTTCTGCAGCTGGGCCTGAGCCGCCTCGATGATCTTCGGGTTGCCGTGGCCGAAGTTCAGGCTGGAGTATCCGGCCAGGAAGTCCAGGTAGCGCTTGCCCTCGACGTCGGTCACCCAGGCGCCGTGCGCCTCGTGGATCACGATGGGAAGCGGGTGGTAGTTGTGCGCGCTGCGCCGCTCGCTGATCTCAATCAGCTCTTGTGTGGTGCTGGTCATTATCTCCCCCTATTACATGTTATGTCCGGGATTTTCTGTTATGCCCGGATTTCGAGCGTGCAGCACTTCGGCCCGCCACCGGCCTTACGCAGCTCGGCCAGCTCGACGGGGATCACTTCGTAGCCGCGCCGCTTGAGCTCCAGCTGGAGCTCGCCCGCCTCGGAGTTGATGACGATGTGCTCGCCGTCGCTGACCGCGTTGAGACCGAGAACCTCGGCATCGGCCGCCGTGGCCAGAACCGCTTCGGGAAACAGCCGCTTCAGCACCTCCTGGCTGCCCTCGGAGAAGGCGCCGGGGTAGTAGGCGACATTGCGTCCGTCGAGTGAGAATAGCGCCGTGTCGAGGTGGTAGAAACGCGGGTCGACCAGCGACAACGAGATCACCGGGCGGCCGAGGAACTCCTGGGCCTCCTGGTGCGCCCGTACGTCGGTGCGAAAGCCGGTGCCCGCGAGGACGAACTCGTCGAGCGTCAGGAAGTCGCCCTCGCCCTCGTTCACGTGCTCGGGGTTCTTCACCTGGTAGCCGCGCTCCTCGAACCAGCGCAGGTAAGCCGGGCCCTCCGGGCCGCGCTCGGGGAAGGCGAACCGCGCGCCGTACACGCGACCGCCGACCACCGTGGCGCCGTTGGCGGCGAACACCATGTCCGGCAGGCCCTCGATCGGGTCGATCAGGCTGACCTGGTGGCCGAGGCTCTCATAGGCGGCCTTCAGCCCTTCCCACTGCCGCACGGCGACTTCGCGATCGGCGCCCGCCTCGGGGTCCATCCAGGGGTTGATCGCGTACTCCACCGTGAAGTGCTCGGGGCGGCACATCAGGAAGTGCTTGGGCATACGGGTCTCCGTCATCGTCGTCGGGGGATCCCCTCCGGGCCACCAGGGGTATCTCGGGGGACGGAGACAGCCTAGGAATGCATGATTATGCAGGCCAAGCGGCTGATATTGCGCGTTGGCGCGGGTCTGTTGCGAGTCTTACCCGGTGATGGGCGATCCGTTGCGTGCGGTCGGCACGGCGGTGTCGACCAGCCTCGACAGCACGATCGAACTCTTGGTCCGCACCACGAACGGCATGGCCGCGATGCGCTCGATGACCCGCTCCACATGGCCCACGTCGGTCGCCCGGATGTGCAGGAGGGCGTCGGCCTCGCCGGTGATCGTCGCCGCCGCCACCACCTCGGGAAACCGCGCCACCGCCAGCGCGATGTCGGAGGGTTTCGTCTTGCCCTGGCAGAAGAGCTCCACGTACGCCTCGGTCGTCCACCCCAGGGCCTGCGGGGCCACCACGGCGCTGAACCCCGTGATCGTCCCCGCCTCACGCAACCGATCCACGCGCCGCTTCACCGCCGACGCCGACAGACCCACTTGCTGGCCTATTTCCGCGTATGTCGCCCGAGCGTCCTCCATGAGCGCCCCGATGATGTCGCGGTCCAGCCGATCCAGTTCCACGCGACCTGTATACAGCCTCGCCACCCGCCCGGACCCGCCCGCACCCCCGCATTCCAGGAACGCTCCCACCTCCCTTCTTCCACGACCCTCGTGATCACGAAGTCGTTTCGGGGGAGAAGACGCTTTCGGGATGGGTTGGGCGATTAGTGTGGAGATTCCAGGGACACTCGGGAGACGCGGATGGCGTTCTTGGCGCGGCTGTTCAAGCGGAGCACAGGGCTGGACCAGGAGCGGGAGGACGCTCACCAGCAAGGTGTACGCGACGCCCGCCGGCACGCGCTGCACGAGTTCACCGACCCCGACTGCCGGCCCGCCTACCTGGGCGAGGTACGGGCCATGGCGCGCGAGCGGATCGCCCGGCTGGACCGCGAACTGGCCGAGGTCAGGACCGCCCTGTTACGGGAGGCGGGCGAGGCGCGGCAGGCCGTACTGCGGATGACGGTCGACTTCGCCAGGCCCGCGTCGCCGAACGGGACGCACGCCGCCAACGGCCGGGGGGAGGACGAGTTCATCTCCATCGCCGAGGCCAGGCGGCGGCGGGAGGAACGGCGGCGGGCGGCCGAGGCCAGGGACTCCGCCGAGCGGGTGTTCGGCGCGCGGGCCCAGGTGGAACGGCTGGCGCGCGAGTGGGACGGCGCGGTGCTGCGGCGCAACCACGACGTGGAGCAGGTGCACGCCTGGGCCCAGCGGATGATCGCGGCCTACCGGAGCGGGGTGATGCGGGCCCATCCACGGCGCGAGGAGATCCCGCCGCTGTGGAAGGGCGAGGTGATCGCCATGGACACCGCCGCCCCGGTCGCCGGGAGCGAGGAGATGGGCGGGCTGCTGGAGGAGGTGGAGCGGCGGGTCGAGCTCTGGCAGGCCGAGGTGAACGGGCGGCGCGAGCTGACCACCTCCCAGCCCCCGGAACTCGAAGAGGCCGCACCTGACGAGAAGGGGGACGCGTGAGGCGGCTGGCGGGGGTCATGGTCGTCGTGCTGGCCGGCGCGGGTGTGAGCGGGTGCGGGACGGACGCGCGCGCCCTGTGCGGGACGATCGTGGACTCCACCTCGTACGCCGAGCCGGCCACGTCCAGGAGCGATGTGTCGGCCAAGCTGCCGGAGTTCACCGGCGGCTGCGACTGGATGGGCTTCGCCGCCGTCACCGGCGCCTCGGAGAGCAGCACGTGCCGCGAGACCCCGGTCAAGATCGCCGCGTCGCCGCGGGAGAACCCGAACGACAACCCGGTGGTCGACGAGCGCATCAGGAAGCACCGCCTGGGCCAGGTGCTGCCGAAGGCGCTCAAGCTGTTCGACTGCCCGGCGGAGGGCAAGGGCTCGGACGTGATCGGCGCGCTGCGCTACCTGGTCAAGCAGATGAACGCCCAGCGCCGGCCGGACAGCGCGCACCGGATCGCCGTCTTCAGCGACCTCATCAACAACCGCGGCGACCTCGACGTCAACAAGCTCGACCTGAGCGACGCCGGCAGGAAACGCAAGATCGAGGAGCTGCGCCAGGCCCGCCTGCTGCCGGACCTGACCGGGTATGAGGTGGTGGTGCACGGCTTCCTGCGCGCCAAGACCTCGAACCCGGACCGCTTCCCGCTGCTGGAGACCTTCTGGCGGGAGGCGTTCGAGGCCTCCGGCGCCGTCTCCTCCGACCTGCTCTAGTCCAGGACGTCCGCGCGCAACTGGGGGAAGACCTTGGAGACCTTGCCGAGCAGGTACTCGCCGTAGGTCCCGGTGAAGGCCCGCAGATCCTGCCCGTCCCACCGGGCCCGCCCGCCCTCGGTGTACGGCAGCGGCGGCACCTCGCTGTCCCACCCGGGATCGAAGAAGAAGGGGAAGCTGAGCCGCTCGTTCCCGCTCAGGTTGCGCACCCGGTGCGGCGTCGAGCGGTACAGGCCGCCGGTGAGCTTGTCGAGCATGTCCCCGATGTTGCACACGAACGTGCCCGGGACCGGCGGCGCGGAGATCCAGCCGCCGGGCGTGTGGACCTGGAGCCCGCCGTTGGCGTCCTGGAGCAGCAGCGTGAGCAGCCCGTAGTCGGTGTGCTCGCCGACGCCCCATCCGTCCGCGTCCGGCTCCGACGGCGGATAGTGGAAGACACGGAACAGGACGGTCGGGTCGGCGGTGTACCCGGCGCTGAAGTAGTCGCCAGGCAGGCCCAGGCTGAGCGCGATGCCGCGCATGACGGCCTGGCCGAGCCCGGTCATCGCCTCGATGTAGGCGAGCACCGCCGCGCGCAGTTCCGGGACCTGTGCGGGGAACAGGTTCGGCCCGTGCAGGGGCGTGCCGCCGGGCGGGCGCTCGGCGCCGAAGTAGATGCCCTCCTTGAGGTCGGGGCGGCCCGAGGTGAGCTCGCCGCCGACCGGGAAGAAGCCGCGCCAGGCCCGCCCGCCGCGCTCCATGGAGATCTCGTTCTTGGCCTCGTCCGGCAGCTCGAAGAACGCGCGCGCGGCCGCGTCCAGCCGCTCGATCAGCGCGGGTGGCACGCCGTGCCCCGTGACGTAGAAGAAGCCGCTGGTACGGCAGGCCGCCCCGATCTGGTCGGGGACGTCGCCGGCCGTACCGGAGAGGAGGGGCGCGATATCGATAACCGGCAATTCGCTCACGACAGCCATTCTCCGTGAATTTCGGCGATTAGCATCGAAGCAGAAGCTGGAGGGGCGATGCGTTTACGCAAACGGCACAAGGACCTTCCCGACGAGCCCGCGCAGGTCGCACGGATCACCCCCGCGATCGCCTATGACGGGGACCTGTACCACCTGCCCGACTGGCGCCGCCGCCGCGCCGAGGAACGCGAGCTGGGCCGCGGCCACGCCGCCGAAGGGCAGATCGACACGCTCACGCTGGAGACCGGCAGCGTCCCGCGCTTCCACGAGCTGGAGGACGAACGGCTGGCCGAGCTGGCCCGCGTCGAGGAGTGCGCCGAGCGCGAGGCGCAGCAGGCCAGGGCCGAGTTCGAGGCGCAGAAGATCAGGCTGGCCGAGTCGCAGCGCACCTTCTCCGACCTGCGCAAGACGCTCGACGACTCCCAGCGCCACGTCGCCGAGCTGGAGCAGCCCAGCAGGCGCCCCGGCGACGGGCGGCCCAGCTCGATCGCGCTGTCCGGCAGCCGCTGGCCGGCGATCCGGCGCTGGCTGCCCGGCGCGCTCCTGCTGCTGCTCCTGCTGATCGTCGAGGTGCCCATCCTCTACCAGGTCATCCTGAACTGGGGTGACAGCGTCGCCATGACCGCCCTGCTCGCCACCGGCGCCGCGTTGATCATGCTGGTCGCGCCGCACATGTACGGCAGGGCGTTCCGCGCCTGGCAGGAGAACGGCAGCCCGGCCCGGGGACGCTGGCTGCTGGCCGCCGTGGCGCTGGTATGGCTCGGCCTGATCGTCGCCGTGGCCGTCCTGCGCCGCGACGCCCTGGTCAAGCCGCTGGTCGTGGACGGCCAGGAGATCGGCCCCACCTCCCAGGGCGTCGGTGAACTGCCCACGATGGTGCTGCTGCTCGCGCTCCTGATCGCCACCGCGCTCATCGCCGCCGACCTCGGCCGCCGCATGCACAACCCGAACGACCGGCGGCTGCGCGAACTGCGTGCCAAGCGCGACCACGACGCCGCCGCCTGCGCGCGGGCCCAGGCCGCCTACCAGCACGACGCCGGGTACGCCGAGAGCATCGGCCAGCACCTCCAGGGCGCCGACCGGCGGCGGGCCGGACGCGTCCGCCAGCTCGACAACGGCTTCCACAGCCTGGCCACGGCCTACCTGGGCGGCGTGGTGGAGGGCCTGAAGGACCCGGAGGCGGCCAGCTGGGCCGAGCGCATCATCGCCCGCCGCTGACCGTGCTCCCCCTGACCTCCAGACGGACGGGCAGGACGCTCGGCGCCACGGGTTGCCCGTCCAGCGCGGACAGCAGCGACCTGGCGAGGGCCAGCGCCAGGTCGGTCACCGGGACGGCGACCGTGGTGAGCGCGGGCAGCGTGTGCCGCCCGGCCTCGCCGTCCCCGAACCCGGCCACCGCGAGGTCCTCGGGAACCCGCAGGCCCACCTCCCGCGCGATCCCGAGCACCTCCAGCGCCAGCGCGTCGGTCACGGCGAAGACCGCGTCGGGGCGCATCGGGTTGAGGCGTCCGGCCAGCAGCCGCCCGGCGTCGCCGGAGACCTCCGCCTCTGGGAACACCTCCAGGAAGCCGCGCACCCGCTCCCCGGCCGCCGCGCCGGGACCGGTCAGGACAGCGGGGCGGGCACAGCCGAGCTCGCGCAGGTGGCGGCCCACCGCCGCGCCACCCCCCGCCTCGTCGACGGCCACCACGGGGCCGCCGAGCAGCACCAGTGGCACGTCCGTCGCGGCCAATCGCTCCGCCAGCGGGTCCGGATGGTCGGGGGGCAGCAGGATCATGCCGTCCACGTGCCGTCCCTCCGCCTGCGCCAGGACGCGGCGGTGGCTCCGCTCGGAGTCGGCCAGCATGAGCCGCACCTGACGGCCGCTCGCCTCCAGGACGCTGGTCACGTACTGGACGACCGCAGAGACCAGGGCGGCGTTGTCGTGGCGCGGCCCGGACAGCACCAGCGCCACCGTGCCGGTGCGCCGCGTGACCAGGCTGCGGGCCGCCTGGTTCGGCACGTAGCCGAGCTCCTCGACCGCCGCCTGGACCCTGGCCCTGACCTCCGGGCGGACGGACGCCTCGCCGTTCACCACGCGCGAGACCGTCGCCCGGGAGACCCCGGCGCGCGCCGCCACGGTCTCCAGCGTCGGCCGGGGCGCGGCGGGCAGGCCGTTGCGCGCGATCACCTCGCGGAACCAGCGCGCGCTGTCCCTCTCCGTGCGCCGCTGGGTGGCGAAGTCGACGTGGACCAGGCCGAACTTGCGCCGGTAGCCGTCGGCCCACTCGAAGTTGTCCATGAGCGTCCAGGCGAGGAAGCCGCGCAGCCGTACCCCGTCGGAGATCGCGGCGTGGGCGGCGCGCACGTGCGCCTCGATGAACGCGACCCGGTCGGCGTCGCGCGACCCGTCGCCGAAGTCGGCGCCGTTCTCGGTGACCATGAGGTCGAGCCCGGGATGGTCGGCGGCCAGCCTGCGCAGCAAGACGGTCAGCCCGCTCGGCACGATCGGCCAGCCCATCGCCGTGGCCGGGCCCGGCGTGGCGGCGAACAGCACGCCCTCGCTGCCGGGGAAGGCGGGCTCGCCCGGCCGGCTGGGCTGCGCCTGGACGACGTGCGGCGCGTAGTAGTTGACGCCGAGCACGTCGATCGGCCGCGCGATGAGATCGAGGTCGCCGTCGCGCACGTGATCGAGCCCGGCATGCCGCTCCACCACCTCGAGCAGTTCCGGCGGGTAGGAGCCGCGCAGCATCGGGTCCAGGAACTGGCGGTTGAGCAGCGCGTCGATCCTGGACACCGCCCCGGCGTCCTCGGGCGTCAGCTCCTGGTCCTGGTCGCCGAGCTGGCCAGGCGTGAGCACGGGCGACAGGTTGAGCGCCACGCCGATCCGCCGCGCACCCGCCTCCCGCAGCACCCCGGCGGCCAGCCCGTGGGCCAGCAGCATGTGGTGCGCGCTCCTGAACGCCTCGGCCGCCGAGCGCCGCCCCGGCGCGTGCGTGCCGGCCGCGTAGCCGAGGAAGGACGCCACCCACGGCTCGTTGATCGTGAACCAGGTGTCGACCCGGTCACCCAGCCTCTCGTGTACGGCCGCCGCGTAGCCGGCGAACCGCTCGGCGGTGTCGCGGCTCGGCCAGCCGCCCCGGTCCTCCAGCGCCTGGGGCAGGTCCCAGTGGTAGAGGGTGGCGTACGGGGCGATTCCCTGGCCGAGCAGGTCGTCGGTCAGCCGTTCGTAGAAGTCGAGCCCGGCCGCGTTGACCTTTCCCGCCCCGTCCGGCAGCACCCTGGACCAGCTCACCGAGAACCGGTACGCGCGCAGCCCGAGCCCCTTCATCAGCCCGACGTCCTCGGCGTGGCGGTGGTAGTGGTCGCACGCCTCGTCGCCGGTGCTCCCGTCGGCGATCCGGCCGGGAGCGTGGGAGAAGGTGTCCCAGATCGACGGCCCCCTGCCGTCCTCGGCCGCCGCGCCCTCGATCTGATAGGCCGAGGAGGAGACGCCCCACACGAAGCCATCGGGAAATCGCATGCCCTCATTGTGCCGAGACTGTCGGAGGCGGCGGCTACGGTGTCGGCCATGAGCGACAGCGACACCCCTTGGGAGCCACCCCTCGCCGGCACCGAGACCGAGCACCTGATCGGCGCGCTCGACCGGCTGCGCGCGACGTTCCGGTGGAAGGCCGACGACCTCGACGCGGGGCAGCTGCGGACCCGGATCGGCGCCTCCGACCTGACCATCGGCGGTCTGCTCAAGCATCTGGCCCTCGTGGAGGACCACATGTTCACGGCCAAGATGCGGGGCGAGCCCGTCGGCCCGCCGTGGGACACCATCGACCGGAGCGGCGGCGAATGGCAGTTCGCCACCACCGGTCACACCCCCGAGCAGCTCTACGCCCTGTGGGACGGCGCGGTGGAACGCTCCCGCGCGCGGCTCGGGGCGGCCCTGGCCGACGGCGGCCTCGACCAGCTCGCGCACATCAGCGACCCCGACGGCAACCACGCCAGCCTGCGCAGGCTGGTCTGCGACCTCATCGAGGAGTACGGCAGGCACACCGGGCACGCCGACCTGCTGCGCGAGTCCATCGACGGGCGGGTCGGCGAGGATCCCCCGCCCGGCTGGCGGCCGAAGTCGGGCTGACACGTACGATCGCGGTGACCCGCCGTCGCCACGTGTCGAATCGAGACTCGAATGTCCGGCAGCTCGCACGCGATCGACCTGATCCACACCCGCCAGGACTTCGCCCGCGAGCTGACCGCGTCGCGCGAGCGCGCCGGCCTCACCGTCCGCCAGGTCGCCGCGGCGACGGGGGTGCGCGGCGCGCACAGCACGGTCGGCGACTGGTTCGCCGGCCGCGGGCTGCCCGCGACGGGCTCGCGCGACCTGCTCGACCGCGTCCTGCGGGCGTGCGGGGTCGACGACCCCGCCGAGCTGGAGCGGTGGGTGGAAGCCTGGCGGCGGGTACGCCGCGCCCCCGGCCCCAGGCCGGCCGGACCGGAACCGTACCGCGGACTGGCCGGATTCCAGGTCGAGGACGCCGAGTGGTTCTTCGGCCGCCGGGCGCTGACCGAGGAACTGGTGGAGCGCGTCACCCGCGGCCGCGGCCCGCACCTGGTGGTCGGGGCGTCGGGCTCGGGCAAGTCCTCGCTGCTGCGCGCCGGGCTCATCCCCGCGCTGGGCGAGCGGCCCGCGCTGCTGTTCACGCCGAGCACGCGCCCGCCCGGCGAGCTGTCCGGGCTCGTGGTCGTGGACCAGTTCGAGGAGGTCTTCACCACCAGCTCGCCCGGCGAGGCGCTCATCGCGGAGCTGGCCGAGGCGGCGAACGACGGCGCGACGGTGGTCCTGGGCCTGCGCGCCGACTTCTACGCCCACGCCCTGCGCCACCCGTCGCTGCTGGCCGCGGCCCGGGACGGCCAGTTCGCGGTGGGCCCGATGAGCGAGTCGGAACTGCGCGAGGCCATCGTCGAACCCGCGCGCAAGGCCCGCGTCGACCTGGGGGAGGGGCTGGTCGACCTCCTGCTGCGCGAGGTCGCCCCGCGCGCGGGCGCCCACGAGGCGGGGGTGCTGCCGCTGCTGTCGCACGCCCTGTACGCCACCTGGCGGCAGGGTGGCGGACGGCGCCTGACCATCGCCGACTACCGGGCGGTGGGCGGCATCGAGGGCGCGGTCGCGGCCAGCGCCACCCAGGTCTACACCTCGCTCAGCGGGCCGCAGCGGGAGCAGGCCAGGCGGCTGTTCGTCGATCTGGTGCACGTGGCCGCCGACACCGCAGACACCCGGCGGCGGGTCGCGACCGAGCGGTTACCCGAGGAGGTACTCGACCGGTTCGTGGCGCAACGGCTGATCACCGCCGACACCGACTCGGTGGAGATCAGCCACGAGGCGCTGCTGACGGCCTGGCCGCTGCTGCGGCAGTGGCTGGAGGAGGACCGGGCCGGGCTGGTGATCCGCCGGCAGCTCGCCGACGCGGCGGCCGCCTGGGAACGTGAACACCGCGACCCCGCGCTGCTCTACCGGGGCGCCCGGCTGGCCGCCGCCCGCGAGCTGGCCACGACCCAGCCGGCCGACCGCGCGTTCCTGGACGCCTCGCTCGCCCGCGAGGCCGGTGAGCTGGCCGCCGCCCGCCGCCGGACCCGGCGGCTCTACCAGCTCGTCGCGGGACTGGCGGGGATGCTGCTGCTCACCGTGGTGGCGACCGTGGTCAGCGTACGCAGCCTGGAGGCCGTCAGCGACCAGCGCAACCAGGCGTTGTCCGGCAAGGCCGCCAACGAGGCGGTCGCGCTGCGCGGCACCAACCCGGCGCTGGCCGCGCAGATCGGCCTGGCCGCCTACCGGCTGGCGCCGACGGCGGAGGCCAGAGGGGCGTTGCTCAGCACGTTCGCGACGCCGTACTCGACGCGGATCACCGGGCACACCGGGGCGGTCTACGCGGCCGAGTTCACCCCGGACGGGCGGCGGCTCGCCACCACCGGCACGGACGGCACGGTCCGGTTGTGGGACGTCGGCGCGCGGCACGCGCCACGGCCGCTGGCCGTGCTGCCGGGCTCGGGCGGCCTGCTCGGGGCGGCGATCCGCGGCGACGGGCGGCTGCTGGCCACCGCGGGGCAGGACGGCGCCGCGCGGCTGTGGGATCTCGCCGACCCCGCCCGCCCGGCCGCCGCGGCCACGCTCATGGGGCACGCGGGCGAGATCCGGCGGGTGGCGTTCAGCCCCGACGGGCGGACGCTGGCCTCGGCCGGCGCCGACCGCACCGTCCGGCTCTGGGACGTCACGACGCCGGCCCAGGCCAGGCAGTTGTCGGTGCTGGGCGGGCACGGCGACGGCGTCTCGGCGGCGGTGTTCGCCCCCGGTGGGCGTACGCTCGCCACCACCAGCGGGGACGCGACCGTGCGCCTGTGGGACGTCGCCGACCCGCGCGAACCGCGGCAGGTGGCCAAGGTCCGGCACACCGACCGGGTCCTGGCCGCCGCCTACAGCCCGGACGGCCGCACGCTGGCGACCGGGGGCTTCGACAACACGCTGCGGCTGTGGGACGTGCGCGACCCCGCCCGGCCGGTCGCGCTGGCGGCCCTCGGCGGGCACGTCAACGGCATCGTCGCGGTGGCCTTCAGCCCCGACGGGCGTACCGTCGCGACGGGCAGCTACGACCTGACCGTGCGCCTGTGGGACATCGCCGAGCCACGCTTCGCCGCCGTCCCCCTCACGCTGACCGGGCACACCGACACCGTCTACGCGGTCGCCTTCAGCCCCGACGGCCGCACCCTGGCCAGCGGCGGTCGCGACACCACGGCCCGGCTGTGGGAGGTCAAGGGCCCGGTCCTGTACGGCCACAGCGGCCCGATCCACTCCGCGGTGCCCGGCGCGGGCGGGCGGCTGCTCGTGGCCAACAGCTACCGGCGCGCGCACCTGTGGGACCTGTCCGACCCTGGCCGGCCCGCGGCGCTGGCGACGCTGAAGGAGCACACCGACAACGTCCTGGCCGCCGCCTTCACCCCCGACGGCGGCCGGCTGGTCACCGTCTCCCTCGACCGCACCGCCCGCCTGTGGGACGTGCGCGATCCCCTCCGCCCGGTGCGGCTGGGCATGGTGAGCGCGCCGGCCAACACGTTCACGCTGGCGCTGCGCCCCGACGCCCGGGTGCTGGCGGTGGGAGAGGACGGCGGCGTCGTGCGCGTGTGGGACCTGTCCGACCCGCGCAGGCCCGTCGAGACCCGCGTCCTGCGCGCGCACACCGATCGGGTGCTGGGCCTGGCCTTCAGGCCGGACGGGCGGGTGCTGGCCAGCGCGGGCGCCGACCGCACGGTGCGGTTGTGGGAGCTGTCCGATCCGCGGCGCCCGGCCGCGCTGTCGACGATCAGCGCGCACGCCAACAGCGTGGCCGCCGTCGCGTTCGCCCCCTCCGGCGACGTGCTGGCCAGCGCGGGCTACGACCACACCGCCCGCCTCTGGGACCTGTCCGACCCGCGGCCCGCGGCCGCTGTCGGTCCTGGCGGGACACAGCAACAGCGTCAACGGGCTCGCCTTCAGTCCCGACGGCCGCACGCTCGTCACGGCGGGCTTCGACGGTACGGCCCGCGTCTGGGACATCACGCGCCCCCGCAGCCCCGGCCCGCCGGTGCCGCTGGTGGGCCACACCGACCGGGTGAACTCCGTCGCGCTCGGCCCCGGCGGCGCGACCCTGGTCACGGGCAGCAGCGACAGCACGGCCAGGTTGTGGGACATGGACCCGGAACGTGTCGCGCGGCGGCTCTGCGCGCTGGCGACGCCGCGGATCACCGCCGCCGAGTGGCAGCGCCACTTCCCCGGTCTGGCCTTCGAGCCGCCCTGCGGAGATCACGCCTGATTTTGACAACCATTTTCATTTTGCCGCATAATGACTCCCATGATGTCAGGACATTTCCGGGTGCGCGCTGTGGGTTTGCTCGCGGGTGCCGGACTCCTCGCCACCGCCGCCTGCGGTTCGGGCGCCGCCGAGACCGCCACCGCCGGTGACAAGCCCCGCGTGGTCACGGCCTTCTACCCGCTGCAGTGGCTGGCCGAGCGCGTCGGCGGTGCTGACATCGACGTGTCCGTGCTCACCGCCCCCGGCGTCGAGCCGCACGACCTCGAACTGGGCGCCCAGCAGATCGCCGACCTGGAGGACGCCACCCTGTCCGTCTACATCAAGGGCGTCCAGCCCGCCGTGGACGACGCGCTCGCGCCGCGGGGCGAGCGGGCCTTCGACGCGGCGACCGCCGTGAAGACGCTACCCGCCCCCGCACACGCCGGCGAAGAAGAAGAGGCGCACGAACACGAGGTCTCCTACGACCCGCACCTGTGGCTCGACCCGTCCAGGCTCGCCACCGTCGCCGGGAAACTGGGCGAGCGCATGGCCCAGGCCGATCCGGCGCACGCGCAGGCGTACCAGGACCGCGCCGCCAGGACGGCCGCCGACCTCACCGCGCTCGACCAGGAGATGGCCAAGGGCCTGACCAACTGCACCAGCAAGACCATGGTGACCAGCCACGAGGCGTTCGGCTACCTCGCCGACCGCTACAAGCTCAAGCAGATCGGCATCACCCTCGACCCCGAGACCGAGCCGTCGCCCGCCCGCATCGCCGAGGTCGCCAAGCTCGCCAACGCCGAGAAGGTGACCACCATCTTCACCGAGGCCCTGGTCAGCCCGAAGGTCGCCGAAGTACTGGCCCAGGAGGTCCACGCCAAGACCGCGGTACTCGACCCGCTGGAGGGCAAGCCGGCCAACGGCGACTACCTTTCCCAGATGCGGCAGAACCTCAAAACACTCCAGACCGCCCTGGGCTGCGCGTGAACACCGTCTTCCAGATGACCGGCGGCCAGGTCACCCTCGACCGCCGCCCGATCCTGCGCGGCGTCGACCTCACCGTCTGCCCCGGCGAGGTCGTCGCCATCATGGGCGCCAACGGCTCCGGCAAGTCCACGCTCGTGCGCGCCCTGCTCGGCCTCACGCCGCTGTCGGGCGGGCAGACTCTCCTGTACGGCGTGCCGCCCGGCAGATTCCGCGACTGGCGGCGCATCGGCTACGTTCCCCAGCGCCTGGCCGTCGGCGGCGGCGTGCCCGCGACCGTCAGGGAGATCGTCGCCTCCGGGCGCATCGCCAGGCAGAGCAGGCTCCGCCGTACCAGCAAGGAAGACCACGCGGCGGTGGCGCGCGCGCTCGCGGCGGTCGACCTGTCCGAGCGGGCCGGCGACCCCGTGCAGTCGTTGTCCGGCGGGCAGCAACAGCGCGTGCTCATCGCGCGGGCGCTGGCCGGCGAGCCGGACACGTTCGTCATGGACGAGCCCACCGCCGGCGTCGACGCCGACAGCCAGCAACTGCTGGCCGGGACGCTCGCCACGCTCGTCCGCGAAGGACGCACCGTCGTGCTCGTCGCCCACGAGCTCGGCCCGCTCGAACCCGTCATCTCACGCGGCGTCGTGGTCCGCGCCGGGCTCATCGAGCACGACGGACGGCCGCCGCAGCCGGAAGGAGAATGCGCCAAACCCGGACACGAGCACGTCCACCCGCACGCCGAGGAACCCGTCACCGGCCCGCTGACCGACCTCCGCGTCAAACCGTAGCCGCCCACCCCCGACCGATTGGCAAGTGCACCCGTGAGCGACCTTCTCCAGAGGGAGTTCTTCCAGCTCGCCCTCATCGCCGCCCTGCTGGTGGGCCTGTGCGCGCCCGCCGTCGGCACGTTCATCGTGCAGCGCCGCCTCGCCCTGCTCGGCGACGGCATCGGCCACGTGGCGCTGACCGGCGTCGCCCTCGGGTTCCTGACCGACACGGCGCCGGTGCTCACCGCCGTGCTCGTCTCCGTCGCCGGCGCCATCGCCATCGAGCTGGTACGGGCGCGCGGGCGTACCAGCGGAGACGTCGCCCTCGCCCTGCTGTTCTACGGCGGCATCGCCGGCGGCGTCATGCTCATGGCCATCGCGCCCGGCGGCAGCAACGCCAAACTCAACTCCTTCCTGTTCGGCGCCATCGCCAGCGTCACCCGCCAGGACATCTGGATCATCGGCGGGCTCGCGGTCGCGGTGCTGGCGGTCGTGGGGTTCTTCGGGAGAGAGTTGTTCGTGCTCTGCCAGGATGAGGAGGTGGCGAAGGCGAGCGGGCTGCCGGTGCGCTTCCTCAGCCTGCTGATCGCCGTGACCGCGGCACTGACCGTGGTCATCGCCATGCGGGTGGTGGGGCTGCTGCTCGTCAGCGCGCTCATGGTGATCCCGGTCGCCACGAGCCAGCAGCTGACCAGGGGGTTCAAGGCGACGATGGGGCTGGCGACGGTGTTCGGGATGGTGGCGGCGGTCGGCGGTCTGCTCGTGTCCACCGTCTCGCCGAAGGTGCCGCCGGGAGCCTCGATCGTCCTACTCGCGCTCGCCGGCTTCGTGCTGGCCCTCGGGGTCGGTAAGTTCGTACGGCGAGGCCGACCACAGGAGATCACATGACGACCAGACGCGATGCCGTCCACGACACGCTGCGGCGCAGCGAGGGGTTCCGCAGCGCGCAGGACGTCTACGCCGAGATGCGGCAGGATGGGGCCAAGATCGGCCTCACTACTGTTTACCGCGCGCTTCAGGCCTTGGCCGATGGGGGCAAGGTCGATGTGCTGCGTACGGACGACGGGGAGTCCGTATACCGGGCCTGCGCGACCGACGACCATCACCACCACCTGGTGTGCCGGCGATGCGGGCGGACGGTCGAGGTGGCCGGGCCCGCGGTGGAGCGGTGGGCGGAGGCGGTGGGCAGCGAGCACGGCTTCACAGAGATCACCCACACCGTCGAGGTGTTCGGGACCTGTGCTGTGTGCTCGACCTGAAGGGCAAGGTGCTCCGCTTCGCTCCGCGCGTTCTTCCAGTCGGGGCGAGCCCCGACCCCTGTGGGGCCTCGCTGCGCTCGGACCGCCCTCTTGAGGCCCGCCCGTTGCCCAGCTAAGTGGTTGAGCGATTGGATCCCGCCCTGGCCAAAGGTGCTCCGCTTCGCTCCGCGCGTTTTCCTCATAGGGGCTGACGCCCAGGTTTGCCCGGTTGGCTTCCGTGGCCGTGGAATCGCTTGAAGACGAGCCGCGGTGAGCTCTTCCAGGGTCATATCGTGGTCCCCGCTGGCCAGACCAGCTGCGACGCAGCCGTGAAGCGGCGATGAAGACGCACCTTGGTACACCGGAGGTCTCACCCCCACCAACCGAAGGGGATCTAGCAATGAGGAACCTCCCAACGACCCTCGCGTCCTGAGACCAGCGAGCGAGGCCAGTTCGGCCCGCCGCAGCCGGCTGCTGGTCCTGCAGGCTTATGCGCTCGTTGCTGTCGCTGCCGGCACGGGACCTGCGGCAGCTGACCACGATGCGCGTCCCGGGCGTTCAGGCCGTCGGCGCGCTGTCTTCGCAGTTCCTGTTGCAACCGGCCCAAAACCTTGCCGAGTTCAACTCGGCGCTGTCCGCAGAAACTGTTCCACATCGAAGGGCACACCCGCCGGCTGGATCCGCGAGCGCCGTCTGCGGCAAATCGGCGCGGGCCGCCAGCTCGCAACCGGCGCAATGGCATTGGCCCGCTCGGGG
Organism: Nonomuraea sp. NPDC059007; assembly: GCF_042740555.1. NCBI lineage: Bacteria > Bacillati > Actinomycetota > Actinomycetes > Streptosporangiales > Streptosporangiaceae > Nonomuraea > Nonomuraea sp. NPDC059007. Next base: position 231,851 of record NZ_JBHYJD010000013.1, read on the forward strand.
CTGTCAAAAGGTAACAGACACACGCCTCCGAACAATATCACTCACCAATCGAAGGGAACGTAAATGCGTTCAATACGGCAATACCTGCTGAGTGCGGCATTGGCATTGGTGACTCTCGCTGCCCTCTTCGCCGGTCTGCAGATCGGCACCTACTCGGCAGCAGCGTCAACCGCCGCACGGGCGGGATCGAATGCCCTCGTCGTGCCGCATGCATACGTACACGTGAACAGAGCGAGCGCTCAGGTACGCAGCATCCTATTCCCTCGCACTCCCAGAGGCGCCGCAGATGCGCAAAACTACGTTCATACTCGGAGCAGATGCGGCGATGCGTTCTGCACCATACAGGAGGGCCCTGCCGGGTACTACAACGTGTGGAAATTCAGCGGATGTGGCGACTTCGCTCTGGCTTACTTTAATGGACACTGGGACGCACACAATCACGGGTCGCTGACGGTTAATGCCCTCAGAAGCGACAAGTCGGTATTCGGCTGGTACCGGGGAGGGCAAGGATATATCGTGAACTGGAGCCCAGTCTGGTATGTGCGAACCTGCGGCTCGTAACGCCGGTCTGCGGCAAATCATCAAAAGAGGTGAAGGCGCTGAGAGTGAATCTCAGCGCCTCGCTTCGTAAAACCGCAGGGGCTTCGGCGCTAATCCTCTCCGCCATGACAACCTGTGGGTGCAAAAACTCGTCCGCCCACCCACACCCTACCCGGGGGCGAAAGCCATCCCAGGCATCACCTGATCGTGCGGCCACCTATGCTCATCCCCATGATGACCATCGTCCTGGACGTCGGTGAAACCATCGTCCGCGACGACCGCTACTGGGCAGCCTGGGCCGACTGGCTCGAAGTCCCTCGACACACCTTGTCCGCCCTGGTCGGAGCTGTCGTCGCGCAAGGACGTGACAACGCCGACGCCATCCGGCTCGTGGACCCCGATGTGGACATCGCGGCCGAATACGCGGAACGGGAAGCCGCAGGACGCGGCGAGGTCATCGAAGAAGCCGACCTCTATCCCGACGTTCGACCTGCTCTGGCCGCTCTCCGAGAGGCCGGCCATCAAGTCGTGGTCGCGGGTAACCAGACCGTTCGCGCCGCCGAGCTACTTCGCCGCCTGAATCTGCCCGTCCAAGCCATCGCCACATCGGGCGAATGGGGTGTCTCCAAGCCGGACCTGGCTTTCTTCGCTCGGGTCCTGGAACTCACCGGAACCGCCCCTAACGCCACGATCTACGTCGGCGACCACCCTGCCAACGACATCACGCCTGCGCGGGCCGTCGGGATGCGCACGGCGCACATTCGTCGCGGCCCCTGGGGGCACTTGTGGGCAGACGACCCGGCGGCGGCTGCGGCGGACTGGCGGATCAACAGCCTCACCGAGCTCGTCACGATCACCGCCGAATGGCGCGCCAGCCGGGCAAGGCGGTAGTCGGCTCGCAACAGTGCTCCACCGCCCCATTGGCGGCCCAGTTGCGATATCTGCTGGAGATGGCGCGGCACCCACGCATTACTGTCCAACTCGTGCCTATCGCCGCAGGTTGTGTGCTTGGCATGATGAGCGCATTCGCGTTGGCGCGGTTGCGCGACGGCTCCGAAGTGGTCTGCGCGGACTCGGTCTTGTCCGGCCAGGTGACAGCCGATTACGACGCCGTGGCCCGCATCAAACAGAGACATGACAGCATCAGAGCCGACGCGCAACCGAAAAGCGTCACTCATGAGGCAATAGAGGATGCGATCAGAAAATGGACCGGGTGAACCTCGACAACGCCGCATGGACAAAGGCCACCGCCAGCGGCGACAACGGGCAGTGCGTGGAAGTCGCCACCAATCTCCCTGGCATCGTCGCAGTCCGCGATAGCAAGGACCCCGACGGCCCCGCGCTGATCTTCACTGACGAGGAGTGGGCGGGGTTCCTCGACGGCGAGGGGCCGGGCATGAGCGTCGCCACCGACCTCGCCGGCATCGTCTCCCTGCGCAAGAGCGGAACCCCTGACGGCTCCGCGCTGACCTTCACCGACGGCGAGTGGGCGGCATTCCGGGACGGCGTCGCCAAGCACGAGTTCGACCTCTGAAACAGGCGTTCATCGTGTTGAAGGTCGTGACGGGCAGTCTGATGGATGGCGCGGGCATCTAGGGCATGTCCGCAAGCTTTTCGCCGCCACCGGCCGTTGTCGCCGCAGGTCAAAGCTGCGTGCGGACCTTTGGTTAGGTGAGCAAGGCGCGTTCCCACTGGTCTTCGCGTTGTTCGATGTACGCGGCATCGTTCAGCCAGGCGGCGCCGTGGCCTTCGGCCCACAACGTCGCCCAAGGCTGTGTTCCGAGCGTGGACTGCTCGCGGAGGAAGTCGTGCATGGATCGGGTGCGGCGGCTCAGCAGCGGGACCAGCCGGCGACGATCGGTCTCCCGCAGGCCGTAGGCGTCGGCGAAGGTCCGCAGCCGGGCGGCCATGTCGCGGTTCTGCCAGTCCGGGTGCGCGGACATGGGGACGAAGCCGTGGATGGCGTAGGCGACGTCCCACAGCCGGGAGCCCGGCCCGGCCGTATCCCAGTCGATGAAGACGCATTCGCCCGCGTCGTCGATCACGAGGTTCCACGGTGCCAGGTCGTGATGGGCGATGATGTCGTCTTCATCTGCCGGGATCAGCGTCTGCCACTGGGCGTCGGCCGGAGGGGTGAAGCTTTCCACGGCGTCGTGGAAGTCTCGGATGAGCCGCGCCACGTGGGCCAGTTTCCGTGGTGGCTCGACCAGGGTGAACGAGTCGGGCCAGACGACCTTGCCGGGGGCGAAGGTCAATACCTCTCGGCCTTGATCGTCGATGCCCAGGGGCAGTGGAGCCGCGTGAAACCCCACTTCGTGCAGGTGGGTGAGGAGTGCGTGCACCGCGGGAGTCCACGGTCCTGTGGGGCGACGGACTGTGTCTCCCACCCGGACGACGCCGTCGTGCACATTCCCGCCGGTCAATGGCTGTTCTTCGTCGCGCCGCACCGCTCCAGTGTGGCCGCCCAGCCGGCCGATCGCATCAGCGCCGTGTCGGCCTCGGTCTGGCGTGTCAGGTGCGGTCGTGGAGGGTGATCTGGTAGCCGTCGGGGTCGGCGAAGGTGAAGGTCCGGCCGAAGGGGCCGTCGATCGGTGCGGAGACGATGGTGTGACCGTCGGCGGCGAGAGCGTCGTGGATGGCCTGGACGTCTGTGGCGTGGAGCCAGATCGCGGCACCGATGCCGGGCTGGGCGACGGACGCGAGGTCGGTGCCGGGAACGATGTCGCGGAGTGCGAACGCGATCGGCTTGGTCTCGAAGACGACGGCGTGCGGAGGTCCGGCCGGCGAGCGGACGAGGCCGAGGTACTGCTCGTAGAACGCCTGCGAAGCGCCGAGGTCGCGCGCCTGGAGCGAGATGAAGTCGGGGCCGGTGACGGGCATGATGATGTCCTCCTGAATGCATGTCAGTTTTCTGACACGGGTCAATCTATGTCAGAATACTGACATGAGTCAACACGGTGTCGGCGTCGACCTGGAGACGTCACTGGGCTACCTGCTGAAAGAGGCGTCGAGCGCGCTGCGCGCGGCCATGGAGGAGGTGCTGCGGCCGCTCGGGATGAGCGTGACGCACTACTCCTGCCTCGAACTGCTGGCTCAGCGACCGGGCCTGTCGAACTCCGAGCTCGCGCGGGGCGCGTTCGTGACACGGCAGACGATGAACGTACTGCTCCAGAACCTGGAACGAGAGGGCTACGTGACCAGGCCCGCGGCGGCGCCCGTCGGGAAGGTCCTTCCCACGCGGCTCACGCCTCGCGGCCGGCGGAGCCTGGAGAAGGCGACCGTGGCGGTCCGGTCCGTCGAGGTCAGAATGCTGGCCGGCATGACCGAGACCGAGCAGTCAGCCGCGTTCCGGACCCTGAAGAGCATGATCCATGCCCTCCGCGAGGGCGACGGCGGTGCATAGGTGTCAGGCTTGGCGGGCGTGGGACGCGAGGCGATCGGCGAGCGCGGTGACGAGGTCGCGTAGTTCGCCGGGGCGCTCGATGACGAACGGCCGGTCGAGTGCGGCGAGCACCGGAGGCAACCAGTCGAGCCGCTCCGCCCGTAGTTCGACGCGCAGCCAGCGCTCGGCCGCCCGGTCCCGGCCTGGCGTGGGGGCGTACTCCTCCAGGCTCGCGACGCCGGCGGGAAGGTGGGCGCGGATCTGGTCAACCGTCCCGTGGATCCGCAAGGTCACCTCGTGCCGGTACTCGGCCGTGGCGAACCCTGACAACAGGCGCCGTGCCGGATCGGGACCCACGGGCGCCTCGAAGGAGCCGGGCAGGGTTCTCGCGTCCGCGACGCGGTCGAGCCGGAAGGTGCGGTCCTCGCCGATGGCGGGGTCCTTGCCCGTGACGTACCACCGGCCCGCATGGGCGACGATGCCGTAGGCGTGCAGCGTGCGTTCGCTGTGCCGTCCGTCGCGGTCGGTGTAGCGGATCGAGAACGGCCGGCGGTGGCGCACCGCGTCGGCGATGGTGAGCAGGACCCCGGCGTCCGGGGCGGCGAACTCGCCGGGCTGATCGGTGAAGGCGAGAGCTTCCAGGAGCGTGTCCAGCCGGCGGGCGAGGTGCTTGGGCAGTACCCGCCGGATCTTCGCCGATGCCGTCTCGCCTGCCGTGTGCTGCGTCGTCGTCAGCCCTGCCCGGCGGCCGGCGACCAGGCCGAGCAGCACGGCCAGCGCCTCGTCGTCGCTGAGCATGAGCGGAGGCAGGCGGTAGCCGGGGGCGAGCCGGTACCCGCCGTAGCGGCCGCGCACCGATTCCACGGGGACGTCCAGGTCGATCAGATGGTCCACGTACCGCCGCACGGTGCGCCCCTCGACGCCGAGCCGGTCGGCGAGTTCGGCCACCGTCCGGGTGCCGCCCGACTGCAGCAGTTCCAGGAGCGTCAGCACGCGGCCGGTGGGGCGAGACATGTTCGCAGCCTAGCCCGAATACTGGACCGATTCTGTCCACTATTGCTCCTAGCCTGCGAGGCGCACGTCCTGCACAGCCAAGGAGATCACCATGGAATTCGTCTCGATCCGCATCATCACCGGCGACGTCGCCCGCCTCGTCGAGTTCTACGAGCGAGCCACAGGAGTACGGGCGACGTGGGCCACCGAGGACTTCGCCGAACTCAGGACCGCGTCCGCCACCCTCGCGATCGCCGGCACGCGCACCGTCCCGCTGTTCGCACCCGGTTCGGCCCGCCCGGCCGACAACCACAGCGTGATCACCGAGTTCCTCGTCGACGACGTGGACCGTGTCCACCGGAACCTGACCGGGTTCGTCACCGACTTCGTCACCGAGCCCACCACGATGCCCTGGGGCAACCGGTCCCTGCTGTTCCGTGACCCCGACGGCAACCTCGTCAACTTCTTCACCCCCGTCACCACGGCGGCCATCGAGAAGTTCGCACGCTGACGCCACGCACAACCGCTCACATGGGGTCCGCCGCGGAGGGCGGTGTGCGGGCGCCGAGGGCGGCGGCGAAGACGGCCAGGGGGAGTCCGACCAGAGGAAGGACGACGAGGCACATGATCAGGGCGTCGGCCAGGTTCGCGCTGACAGGAGCCAGGCCGCTCTCGTCGACCAGGGAGACGCCGCCGGACAGTCCTTGGGGCAGCCACACCGCGTAGGTGAGCGGGACGGCCGCGGCGACGGTCCAGATCGCGGCCCGCAGGCCCGCGCGGAAGGACCGGCTGACACGCCCGGCCACGAACGCGGGCACGACGAAGGTGGCCAGGGGCGCGCCCACGATCAGGGGTGCGGTCAGGAGCGCGACGACCGGCGACGGCTCGTTGCGCTCCATGAAGTTGATCAGCAGGAACCAGGCGGCGAACCCGGCGGCGGCCGCGGTGGCCAGGTGGGGTGCCACCCGGTCGGTTCCCAGCCACCGCGGTGTCGCCAGGGCGATCCACAGGCAACCCGCCAGAACGGCGGCCAGGGAGATCGCCGCGACCGGCGGCAGGTGCCGTACCGCGGCCGGTTCGGTGCGGAAGAAGATCACGGTCATGGCGATCGCGGCCGCCACGCCGGCGACCACCACCGCGGTCGCGGCCGGCACCGGCAACCGCAGCCGCGGCGCACGGGCGACGGCCAGCACCGCCATCGCGCCGACGATCGCGGTGAAGCTCGCCGCCAGCACGCTCAGGCCGGGCGCCAGTGCGCCCATCGCCGTTCCCGCCACCGCCGCGGCGGCCACGGCGGCGCCGCTCGTCAGGACGAGGACCGGCCAGCCGCCCGCCGGGCGCAGCCACAGCATGGCCCGCGCGCTGCTGAGCGCGAACCGCCACCGCGCCGTCCGCCCCTCGATCCCGGCCAGTTCCGCGGTCATAGCCAGGCCCCACTCGCGGCGGCGTTCCGGCAGCGCCGCCACCGCGGCGGTCAGCAGCCGCTGCGGCGGGTCCATCGCGGACATGCGCTCGCCGGTCGCCCTCCACCAGTGGTGCAGGACGAGGGTGGCGGTGCCCGCCCACACCACGGGCGGGCCCACCAGGTAGAGGAAGGCGGCGTCCGGCGCGGGCAGCTGCTCGGAGTTCACCAGGATGACGGCGTAGGCGGCCACCCACACCACGACGATGATCCAGGCCGCGCCGGCCAGGAATCCGTGCCGCGTCCACTTCATGCGCCCTGCCACCTCTCTCGCGTTCCGAACGGACTCGGGGCCGGCTCGGCGGCGGCGAGCTCGGTGGCCAGGGCGCGGCCGGAGCCGGTGAGCCGGTACAGGTGCCGCGGTGGCCGGCCGGCGGGGACGTCGGAGTCCCAGGAGGTCTCCAGCAGGCCACGGTCGGTCAGCCGCATCAGGATCGGGTACATCGAGCCCGGTTTGATGTCCAGTTGCCGGCAGAGCTCGTAGCCGTACCGCCAGGCGGCGGGCTGCTCCGCCAGCGCCAGCACCACCGCCATGGTCTGCGGGGAAGGCCGTCGGATGCGGGTCATGCGCATAACTCTATATATACAGAGTTACGCGGTCAACGGCCGGCGTACCGCATCTCAGCCCGCGGGCCGGTAGCGCAGCCACACGACGCCCGACCGGAACGGCGTCGCGGCCACCAGTTGCAGGCGCACGGGACCGACGCCGTCGAAGAAGCGCGGGCCCCTCGCCCACAGGGCCGGGTGGATCCAGATCCAGAACTCGTCGACCAATCCCTGCCGGGTGAGGGCGTGCGCGAACTCGCCGGCCCCGGAGACGATCAGGTTGCCGCCGTGCGCCTTCTTCAGCTCGGGTACGGCCTGGCCGAGCTCGCCCTCGATCAGGACGGCGTTCCACTCCAGCGGCTCGGTCAGCGTGCGCGACGCGACGTACTTCGGCATGGCGTTGATACGGCCGGCGAAGCGCCCCATCGCCGGATGGCCGGTCAGGTGCGGCCAGGCGGCGGCCAGTCCTTCGTAGGTCTTGCGGCCGAGGACCATCGCGTCGGCCAGCGTCAACTGCTCCAGCGAGGCGTTGGCGCTGTCGTCGTCGAGGACCAGCCAGTCCTCGGGCGAGGGCGACTCGAAGGCCCCGTTGGCGCTGATGGAGTTGTGGACGATCAGCTGTCCCATCGTGCGTTCTCCGTTCTGTGGCTTGCCTGAACGCTAGAAGCGCGGACGATCGGGCCGCATCGGTCGAACTACTGGCGTCGGCCTGACGTTCCGGAGGGCTGTGTCGTCGGAGTACCGGCGAACATTGTTGAACGGAGGACGAGATGACTTCGAGCGAGTCCGAGTTCAGGACGTTTCTGGAAGGCCGCGTCGACGCCGCCCAGAAGAAGGACATTGACCGGCTCATGTCGCACTACGCCGACGACATCGTCTATTTCGATGTCGTACCGCCGCTCCAGTTCGCGGGCGCCGATGACGTCCGCCGCAATTTCGTGCGGTGGTTCGACGGCTACGAAGGTCCGATCGGCCTGGAGACGCACGAGCTGAACGTCGCGGTGAGCGGGGATGTGGCGTTCGCGCACATGCTGCACCTGAACTCGGGAACCCGGAAGGGCGGCCCCGAAGGTGAGGTATGGGTGCGATCGACGGTCTGCTGCCGTCGGTCAAACGACCAGTGGCTGATCACGCACGAACACATCTCGGTGCCGATCAGCGTTCCCGGCCACTAACGGGCCCGCTGATGTCATGGGCGACGTCGGCGAGGTACACGCTTTCGACCTGCGGGTTGTCGAGAAGCCTCCTGACGTCGCTCAGCTTCCAGCCGTCAAGGAGCAGTCCGTAGACGACGCCCTCCTCGGCAGCACGCGTGAGCCAGTCGTGGTCCAGTTCGAACGCGTAGAGGTCGTCTCCCTCGTTGAGCAGCCCCACCCATTTGCGGAACTCCTCCAGCGCCGGACTGGGCTCGCCCTCGCACTGGTACTGGACCTCCGGCATGTAGGTGTCGCGGGTCATGTCGCGGTTCCAGGTGATCGCGTTCATGGAGTCGGGGTCGCTGGAGTCGTCGTAGTAGGACGGATAGTAGATGTAGGAGACGTCCGGGCCTCCGCAGATCTTGTACGCGCGGTTGAAGGCCATGAGTTGCGTGGTGGTCATCTCGCGGGTGAACTCCACGACGGCCACGGTCTTGAGCGTCTGGGGCAGCGCGTCGATGATCTCCCTGACCTTGTCCTTCCCGGCCGGGTCGTGGCCTGTTTCCACGTAGTCGATCGCGTCGGCCACGCTGCCGTCCGGCTTGTCGAGGAAGGGCGCACGGACGGAGCCGAACACGTTCTCCGTGATCGTGTACTCCGTCCGGCCCTCGCTGGGTCCGGCCCGGCGCGGCTCACCCCACAGCGTGTACCGGCTCTCCAGCAGCCCGGAGTCGTGGCTTGAGCCGTAGACGAAACGTTTGTCGGGGTTGGCGATGCGGGCGGCCGTGCCGTACATGCTGGCCTTCTGTTCGGTACCGAAATCGACGAACACCCACAGCACCCGGTCCGCCACGTACGCGGCAAGGGACAGTGCCGCGGTGACGGCCAGGACCTTGGTCAAGGACCAGACCACACGCGCCCAGTCGGGCTCCCTCGTCTCCAGCACCGTGCGCTCCATGCGATAGAGATCAATTGGCGTAGAGCGCACCATAGCGTCCAGGTTCAGTAATCAACCATCGGGTGGCGTGGGTCAGGTCCGCCGGGACGAGGTGCCGAGTGGCTCGGCTGGCACTGGCGGGCCGGGTGGAGGGGGTGAGGAGCCGCGGGAGCCGTACAGGACACCGATGATGATCACCACGCAGCCGGCGAGCTGCCACGGTGACGGGCGTTCTTCCAGAAAGAGCGCTGACAGCGCGACCGTCGTCATCGGCTGGATGAGGAGCAGCAGCGCGGTGAGGGCGGCGGGCTGGCGGGGGAGTGCCCAGGTGATGAGCGCCCAGCCGAGGACCTGAGGCCCCAGGGCGAGGGCGAGCAGCCAGCCGTGGGCGGGCCAGTCCGGTACGAAGTCGGCGCCGCCGAAGATCGGGCTGAGGACGGCCACCGAGAGCGTGGCGACCACGGCGGTGTGCGCGAGGGGGGTCATGGTGTGCGGGCCTGCGGCCTTCATCAGCAGCAGGTACGCGGCGTAGGCGACCGAGGTGGCCAGGCCGAACACGACCCCGAGCCCGGGGTCGGCGCCATAGGCGGCGCTGTCGAAGAGGCCGGAGATCAGGACGACGCCGGTGAACACCACCGGGGTGCCGATCATGAGCCGGGTGGAGGGGCGTTCCCGGAAGATCGCCCAGGCGGCGAACGCCACCAGGAACACCTGCAGGTTGCCGAGTACGGTGGCCAGCCCGGCACCGACGTACTCGATCGCGGTGTGCCAGAACAGCAGGTCGAGGGCGAAGACGAAGCCCGCGGCCCAGGACAGGTAGCGGCCCCTGGCCGGCAGCGGGCCGAGCCGGCGTCGCTCCAGCCAGGCCAGCAGGAGTAAGGGCGGCACCGCGTAGGCGAGCCGCCAGAACGCCGAGGTGGCCGGTGACACGCCGGACAGGCGGACGAGCGGCCCCGACATGGAGATGACCAGCGCGCCCACCACCGCGATCAGCACGATACGGCGATGTGCACTCACCGAGGACCCCCGCCCGCCCGTTGTAGAGATACGCTTCGTCCACGCTATGAGCAGGCGTAGACAGGAGTCAATATGCCGTTTGGCCATGACATGGTGCACTCGCTGGCCACCGTCGTCGAGCTTGTGAACACCTCGCCCTCCACCGGGGGCGACGACGGGCTGGCGGATCTGAGCGACCTGCAGGCCTTCGTCGAGTCGCGGCAGGTCAGCGGTATCGGCGTGCTCACCCCCCGCGACCTCGGCCAGGTGCGCATGCTGCGGGAGGCCTTCCACCGGGTGTTCCTCGCCACCGACCAGGCCGTCGCGGTCCGGCTGCTCAACTCGCTGCTCGCCGACACGCGGATCACGCCCCGGCTGGCCGAGCACGACGGGCATCCGCTGCACATGCACTACTTCGCGCAGGACGCCGTGCTGTCCGAGCACGTGGCCGCCGACTGCGGGGTGGCGCTGGCCCATCTGCTGGTCGAGGGCGAGTGGGAGCGGTTGCGCACCTGCTCGGCGCCCGACTGCGACCGGGTGTTCGTGGATGAGTCCCGCAACCGCTCGCGGGTCTACTGCGACAGCCGTACCTGCGGAAACCGCATGCACGTCGCCGCCTACCGCGCCCGCCGCCGCGGCTGACGGACCTCGGGGGTCCGCGTGGTGCGGGCCCCCTCGCGGCTCAGCGGGCGACTTCGTTGGGTACGGCTCCGCCGTATCTTCTGTCGCGCTTGGCGTAGATCTCGCAGGCCTCCCACAGATCGCGCCGGTCGAAGTCCGGCCAGAGGCGGTTGAGGAAGACCATCTCCGCGTAGGCCGACTGCCACAGCAGGAAGTTGGAGAAGCGCTGTTCGCCCGACGAGCGTACGAACAGGTCGACCTCGGGCACGTCCGGTTCGTCCAGGTAGCGGGCGAAGACCTTCTCGTTGACCTTGCCCGGCTTCACCCGGCCCGCGGCGATGTCGGCGGCCAGCTTCACCGCGGCATCGACGATTTCGGCCTGGCCACCGTAATTGACGCAGAACTGCAACGTCAGCGTCCGGTTGCGCTCGGTCATCTCCTGCGCCGTCTCCAGCTCGGAGATCACGCTCTTCCACAGCCGTCCGGGCCGGCCCGCCCAGCGCACCCGCACGCCCATGGCGTTGAGCTCGTCGCGGCGGCGGCGGATCACGTCACGGTTGAAGCCCATGAGGAAGCGCACCTCGTCCGGCGAGCGCTTCCAGTTCTCCGTGGAGAAGGCGTAGGCCGACAGATAGGGGATGCCCAGCTCGATCGCGCCCTCGATCACGTCGAACAGCGACGCCTCGCCCGCCTTGTGCCCCTCGGTGCGCGGCAGCCCGCGCTGCTTGGCCCAGCGGCCGTTGCCGTCCATGACGATCGCCACGTGCCTGGGCACCAGCTCACGGGGGATCGGCGGCGGCGTCACGCCGGAGGGGTGGGGCGTCGGGGGACGGACGTTCAAACCGGTTCTCTTTCTACGTGTCGGAGCGAGCGGATGCCGTGCTCCAGGTGCCACTGCAGGTAGGCGGCCACCAGCCCGCTGCACTCGCCGCGGTGGCGCGGCAGCGACGCGTCGGCCGCCGCCCAGTCGCCCTTCAGCAGCGCCGTCATGAGCCCGATGGTCTCGATCGACGGTACGGCGGAGCCCGCCGGTTTGCAGCCGCCGCAGACCACGCCACCGGCCACGATCGCGAACGCCCTGATCGCCGGGGCACGGCACCTGGCGCACGCCTCCAGCGCCGGAGCGTACCCGGCGACGGCCAGCGAGCGCAGGAAATACGCGTCAAGGACCAGCCTGGCTTCGTGTTCGCCCTCGGCCAGCGTGCGCAGCCCGCCCACCAGGAGCAGGAACTGCCGCAGCGCCGGCTCCTTCTCGCCGTGGGTGAGCCGGTCGGCGGTCTCCAGCATCGCGCTGCCCGCGGTGTACTTCGGGTAGTCGATCGCCAGCGCCTCGCCGTACGGCCTGAGCGTCTCGGCCTGGGTGACGACGTCGAGGGAGCGTCCGACGTGCAGTTGAAGATCTACGTGAGTGAACGGTTCGAGGCGCGCCCCGAACTTGCTCGTGGTGCGGCGCACGCCCTTGGCGACCGCCCTGACCTTGCCCGTGCGCTTGGTGAGCACCGTGATGATGCGATCGGCCTCGCCCAGTTTCTGCGTGCGCAGGACTACGCCCTCGTCACGATAGAGACTCACGAGGACATCCTATTGGGGCACACGGGTGGACCGGCTTTACCCAAGGCTCACTAGACTTTGACGTCTGTCCCCGCATTACCCGTTGTTCAACCCCCCGCAACTGCCTCGAAAGGGAGTCATGACCCGCGTGGTCCTGCTGGGCTCTTCGCCCGGCCCCGACACCGCTCCGACCGGCCTTCGGCTGGCCGCGCTGCCCGGCAACCCCACGGTTGGCGAGAGACTGCGCGGTCAGATCCTCTCCCTGGATCCGCAGCCGGCCACGATCGAGCCCCACGACGTGGCCGCCGCTTTGCGTGCCCTTGCCGACGTCGCAGAATCCGCAACGGACAACCTTCTCATCCTCCCGGCCAACTCCGTCATCCACGACGAGCTGATCTACCAGATCACCAAGGCCAAGCGGGGCGCCCTCGCGCTCGTGGCCAAGGAGCCGCGGCCGGACAACGGTGAGGACACGCAGGAGGACAGCGCCGACACCGTCCCGATCGACGAGGCCGATCCCGAGATCGGCGACCGCACCCTGGAGGGCCTGCCCGTCCGGGCCCGCGCCGGCAAGTCCCGCATCGTCTCCGTCGGCACCGCCACCATCGCGGTGACCAGGCCCAACACGGTGCTGCTCGGCCCGCTGCACATCAAGGTGCAGCACATGCCGGTGCTCGCCGAGACCTGCCGCGAGCTGGCCGACCTGGCCGGCAGCTTCGGCCCCGACGACGACCTGGCGCAGCTGGTCGCGTTCGGGCTGGTGCGCAAGGGCGTCTCGGTCGGCATCCGCGGCCGCCGCGACCTGTTCTTCCGCCGGGTCTCCACCCAGGAGGAGGCCAACGAGGCCGGCTCCGAGATGGCCGGCATGAACGAGGACCGCGCCAGGCTCGACAACGCGGTCAAGGGCGCCGACGGCTTCTTCACCACCTACTTCGTCTCGACGTACTCGCGTTTCATCGCCCGCTGGGCGGCTCGCCGCGGCCTGACTCCCAACCAGGTGACGCTGATCTCCATCCTGCTCGGCGTGGCTGCGGCGGCCTGTTTCGCCACCGGCCAGCGGCCGTGGATGGTCGCCGGCGGCGTGCTCATCTACTTCGCCTTCGTCTTCGACTGCGTCGACGGCCAGGTGGCCCGCTACGCCCGCAAGTTCGGCGTGCTGGGCGCGTGGCTGGACGCCACGTTCGACCGGTTCAAGGAGTACGTGGTCTTCGCGGGCCTGGCCGTCGGCTGGGTGGTCTCCGGCAACGGCGACGACATCTGGATCCTCGCGCTGGCGGCGCTCGGCCTGCAGTCGGTGCGCCACCTGCTCGACTTCTCCTTCGGCATCTCCAACCGCCGCAAGCCCCCCGCGCAGCTGCCCACGCTCGCGCTGGACGCCCCCGACGACCGCAAACTCCGCAAGGACCTGGAGAAGCGCAAGATCGAGCGCAGCCAGGGCATCCGCGGCCTGCTGAAGATGTGGACCAAGGCCGGGCGCTACCGGGCCGTCCACTGGGCCCGCAAGATGGTCGTGTTCCCCATCGGCGAGCGGTTCGCGGCCATCGCGATCACCGCCGCCCTCTTCGACGCCCGCGTCACCTTCATCACCCTGGTGGCCTGGGGCACCGTCGCCGCCGCCTACACCCTCACCGGACGCCTCATGAGGTCGCTCGCATGATCACTCAGCCGCAGGCCGCCGCCACCCCCACACCCGACCCCGACGAGGAGCGGCGCCGTATCCAGACGGCCCGTCTGCTCGCCTACCGCGACGACGGTCTCCTCGTCCACGCCGTCGCCGGCAAGATCGGCAAGGGCCTCCCGCCGGTCCCCGCCACGCTCGCCGCGCTGCTGGTCGTCATCGCCCTCGCCGTGGCCGGGCTGCTCAAGCCGGGCCCGATGCTCTTCGTGGCGCCGCTGGTCGTGGTCCTGCTGGTGCTGCCCACCGCCCCGCGCGACCACCTGGGCCGCTTCGACTGGCTCACACCGCCGCTGCTGCGCGGCACCGAGTTCCTGACCGTGATCCTGGTGGGGCTGGCCGCCGACGCGCCGAAGTGGCTGCTGTTCGTGCTGGTGTACGTGGTCGGCTACCACACCTACGACACCGTCTACCGCACCCGTCAGAGCATCTGGCCGCCGGCCTGGGTCTTCCACGCGGGCCTCGGCTGGGAGGTGCGGCTGCTGATCATCGGCGCCGGCGCCGCCCTGAAAATCCTGCTGCCGGTGCTGGCGGTGCTCACGGCGTACCTGTTCGTCCTGTTCGCGGTGGAGAGCGTCACCTCGTGGGTGCGCCTGGACAAGGCCTCCGCCCAGGCGGGCGCCGACGCCGAGCAGGACCTGGAGGCCTCCCCGGAAGAGGCTCAGGAAGCCGCCACCGGCGAAGCCGACAAGGGCTGATTCTCCGGTACGGCAGGCCGGACGGGGCCAGGCGCGGTCGACGACGCCGGGCCCCGTTCGCAGGCGTGGATCTCGATGCCGTGCGCACCTTCGTGGCCGCCGCGGACACGGGGCGTTTCCAGGACGCCGCCGACGTTCGTGGGGGAGCAGACCCGGCTCGTCTGGCCCGCCGACCATGGGCTGCGGCACCGGCCTGGGCGCATCGGCGCTGACGCTTTGTAACGCCGAGGCCCGCATCGGCGGTCTTCGCGCCGGTGCGGGCCTCGTGGATGGCGTTGTTCGGGATTCTATCGCCGGTGCTTGGCCTCGGCGGTGGTCTTCAGGGCGCCCAGCCAGGCCTCCAGGCCCTGGCCGAGGAACTGGGTGGCGAGGGGGACGTCGGATTCGATCTGCTTGCCGGCGTGGGTCTCCTCGGTGCGTACGAGGACACCGCCCTTGACCTTTTGGAACGTCCAGACGTGGACGCCCTGGTCGATGCGCAGACCCTTGCCGATCGCGGGCCCGGTCCAGCGGATGCAGGCGTCCTTCTTCAGCTGCTTGACCGTGGAGGTGATGACGAGCGTGGTGGGCGGGCTGACCGGGGTGGCGGGCACCGGAGTGGTCCAGCGGAACCGCGAGTGCTCGCGGAACGGGCCCTTGTCCAGGCGCTTCATGGTGGCGACGGGCTTCTGCCACCGGGGCCAGCGCTCCACGTCGGTCTGCAGGTTCCAGATGGTGCGCAGCGGCGCCTTGATCAGGATCTCGCTCCGGTAGTGGACCTTGGCGCCGGGGTCCACGCCCGCGCCGCGGCACGTCAGACCGGCGGGGCTGGGCTGCCGCGCGGTGGCGGCCTGGGCGGCCGGGACGTTGCCCGCGAGGATGGCGGCGGTGGCGACCGAGACGGTGAGGGCGGCGAAGCGGGTGCGGTTCCTGGACATGGTGTTTCCTTCCGGGGGTGTCTGGTCGAGGAGCGGTCAGCCGCGGCGGCGGGCGCGGAAGATGGCGAGGATGAGCGCGGCGGACGCGACGACGA
This sequence comes from Nonomuraea sp. NPDC059007, assembly GCF_042740555.1. NCBI lineage: Bacteria > Bacillati > Actinomycetota > Actinomycetes > Streptosporangiales > Streptosporangiaceae > Nonomuraea > Nonomuraea sp. NPDC059007. Next base: position 247,400 of record NZ_JBHYJD010000013.1, read on the forward strand.
TCAGGGCGACGAAGCCGGGGTGGATGTCCTTGGACATGCTCGGCGCGCCGTCGGGACGCACCTGCCAGATGGCGAACGGGATCGCCCACGAGGCGGCCACCGCCGCGGCCGTCCACCGGACCAGCCGGTCGTGGGCGCCGCGGAGCGCGCCGACCAGGGCGATGACGACCGGGACGATCGCCAGCATGGCGAACTGGCCGATCACCATGACGGGAACCGCCCAGGCGGAGATGGTCACCGCGAGCGGAGTACGGCGGCTGGTGGAGGCGAGAGATGCGGTGGTCATGACGTTTCCTCGTTGTCTGTTAGGGCCTCATGCTTACGTTAGAAGTTATAACTGAAAGCGGAAGAAGGCGTCAATAGGTTTCGTGATACCTTCTAACAGAATCTTCAAGATGTAAGGCGGCTGGAGATGGCGGAGACGATGACCCCCCGCGAGCGCTACCGGGCTCAGGTACGCGCGGAGATCAAGCAACACGCGTGGGAACAGATCGCCACAACCGGCGCATCCGCGCTCTCCCTCAACGCCATCGCCAAACAGATGGGCATGAGCGGCCCCGCCCTCTACCGCTACTACGCCAGCCGCGACGACCTGATCACCGAGCTCATCAGGGACGCCTACCGAAGCCTCGCCGACAGCGTCCAGGAAGCCGCCGCGGCCGGTGCCGACCTGGCCGGGTTGGCACGCGCGATGCGCGCCTGGGCGCTGGAGGACCCCCAGCGGTACCTGCTGATCTACGGCACGCCCGTCCCCGGCTACCAGGCGCCCGACGACATCACGCTCATCTCTTCCGAGATCATGACGGCCCTGCTCGACGCCGCCGTCAAGCTACCCGCGCGTGCCCCCGCGACCCCGCTCGACGCCCACCTGGCCGACCACCGCGACTGGGCCGCCGGCCACCCCGCCCCACCCGAGGCGCTGCACCGGGGCCTGAGCTTCTGGACCCGCGTGCACGGCGTCCTTTCCCTCGAACTCGCCGGCCACTTCAACGGCATGCGCATCGACACCGCCCTGCTCTTCGAGGCCGAACTGCACGACCTCCTGGCCCCCTGACCGATCACGGCTCCAGACGGGTGAGGTCGAGCCGGGCCAGCCGGTCGCGGTCGGACAGGATGTCGATCGCGGCGATCCTGCCGCCGGAGACGGTGAAGCTCATGATGGAGAACAGCCGGCCGTCGACGGTGTTGACCAGGCCGGCGAGGCCGTTCACGAGCGCCGGGCGGGTGGTGGTGCCGCCGGCCATCCGCCGGAAGGTGGCGGCCTGCCCGGCCACGTCCGCGGCGCCGCGGATGACCTTGAGGCCACCGGCGAGCACGCCGCCGTCGGCGCGCAGGACCACGTCAGGGTCGAGGATGGAGACCAGCGCGGCGAAGTCGCCGCCGCGCGCGGCGCTCAGGAACGCGTCCACCACCCGGCGCTGATCCGCCCGGTCGGGGTCGGGATTCGGGGTCCCGCCGCGCACCCGCTGACGCGCGCGGCTGGCGAGCTTCTTGGCCGTCGCCGCCGAACGGTCCACGATGGGCGCGATCTGCTCGAACGGCAGGCCGAACATGTCGTGCAGCACGAACGCCAGCCGTTCCGCCGGAGTCAGCGACTCCAGCACCACCAGCAGCGCCAGCCCCACCGAGTCGGCCAGCAGCGCCTCCTGCTCCGGGCCCGTGGCATCCTCCCGGCTGATCACCGGGTCCGGCAGGCGGTCCTCGAGAGACTCCTCACGCCGGGACCTGCGGGCGCGGAGCATGTCCAGGCAGATCCGGCCGACCACGGTGGTCAGCCAGCCGCCCAGGTTGCCGACGTCGGCGGAGTCCGAGCGCGCCAGCCGTAGCCACGACTCCTGGACCGCGTCCTCGGCCTCGCTCAGCGAGCCGAGCATGCGGTAGGCGACCGCTCTCAGATGGGGGCGATGCCCCTCGAACCGGACAGCCAGCGCGTCATGGGTCGTCATCGGTCGCACACCTCTCTCTCATACAGGTGACGTGTCGAACCGGGGAAAGGTGACCGGTCACCTCTGACCCGCGCTCTCCGTCATCCCGGCAACGACACTCACGAAAGGTGGCCGCGATGAGCGGGACGGATTCAGGGAACGGTGGCGGACGGCTTCGAGCAGGTACGCGAGGAGTTCGCCGCGGTCGTGGCGGAACAGGATGGGCAGGCGGGCGCGCAGCTCGCCGCCTACGCCCACGGCCGGCAGGTGGTGGACCTGTGGGCCGGGGACGAGGTGAGGGGCGACACGCTGACCGGCGTCTACTCCTCCACCAAGGGCGCCGCGACGCTGGTCGTGGCGGTGCTGGTCCAGGAGGGAATCCTCGACCTGGACCAGCCCGTGGCCCGGCACTGGCCGGAGTTCGCCGCCGCGGGCAAGGACACGATCACGCTGCGGGACGTGCTCACCCACCGCTCCGGCGTCATCGGCGTCGACGGCGGCCTGCCCGCGGCCGAACTCGCCGACGACGCGGTCATCGCGCGCCGCCTGGCCACGCAGCGCCCGTACTGGCGGCCGGGCGCGGCCTATGGCTACGGCGGGTTCGTCTCGTTCGCCATGGCCGGCGAGGTGGTCCGGCGGGTGACCGGACAGACGCTCCAGCAGGTCTACGACGAGCGCATCCGCATACCGTACGGACTGGACCTCTACCTGGGCCTGCCGTCGTCCGAGGAGGCCCGGTTCCGCCCGATCCAATGGTGGACGGCCACGCCTGAACAGGAAGCCGCGTTCTGGGAGAACGTCCCCGGCCCCCACAGCCTCCTCGGCATCGGATACGGCCTCAACAGCACGCCCCCGCTGGACCAGGCGGCCTTCGCCAACGACCGTACCGTCCGCGCCAACGGCCAGGCGTCGGCCGGCGGCGTGGGCAGCGCGCGCGGCCTGGCCGCCCTGTACGCGGCGGCCATCTGGGGAGTGAACGGAAACCCCCCGCTACTCAAGCCCGACACCGTCGCCGAGTTCGCCCAGCCGCACTCCATCGGCGCCGACCTGGTCCGCGGTGACCAGGGCAACTACGCGCTCGGCTTCCAGGCCAAGGGGCTGCGCTACCCGTTCCTCAGCGCGAACGCGTTCGGCCACGACGGCTCGGCCGGCTCAGAAGCCTTCGCCGACCCCCGCACCGGCATCGTCCTCGGCTACACCCGGCGCCGCTTCGGCTTCGCCTGGTCCTACCCCGAACACGACCGCCTCGCCACCGCCCTGCATCGCGCCGTCACCTCCGTCGCGGCCGATCCGTCATAGCGGCGAAGCCACCGTTCAGAAAGGAACCCACCACCATGACCGCCATCGAGCGGCAGTCGCGCCTGTCCAACCCCCTCGCGCTCATCCCCGAGCTCAAGGACATCGGCGGCGCCCTGTACAAGGCGACCGGCAACGGCGCCATCCCGCAGACCACCATCAGCCTGATCCAGCTCCGCGCCGGGCAACTCGCCGGCAGCACGTACCTGACCGTCCTGCACACCGGCAGCCTCCGCAAATCCGGCGTGAGCGAGGAGACCATCACCGCCGTGGCCTCCTGGCGAGACGCGCCCTACTTCACCGACGCCGAACGGGTCGCACTGGAACTGGTCGAATCCGTCCTGACCCCGAACCCGTCGGGCGAACGCGTCCCCGACGAGCTGTACACGCGGGCGTCGCTTCACTACGACGAGAAGGCACTCGCCACCCTCATCATGGCGATCGGCCAGGTCTGCTTCTTCCTCCCCCTGGCCCTCATCGGCAAGCCACTGCCCGGCGTCTCCCCGTCAGACCAGTGGAGGCAGCCCTAGAGATCACGAGCTGACAACCGATCCGAACCCCCGGCCGATCACTGGCCGGGGATTCCAGGGTCGTGACGGGAGGCGCAGGAGTCGAGCGGGATGTTTCCCCCGGCCCGCAGGCGTGCGCATGGCGCGATCGGTCCGCGTCGGCCAGACTCCAGAACCATGGAAGACCCGGATCTGATGATCGCCGAAGAGTTCGTTCTCCTGACGTACCAGACGGATGGCCGCCCCCTCCTCGCCTCGGAGCCCCTTGGCTTCGTCAGCACCGCCGGCGTCCTCTCCGAGCTTGCCGTCCGAAACCGGATTGACCTGCGGAACGGAAACATCCGGGTGCTGGACGAGGCCGCGACCGGCGACGGGGAGCTCGACGACGTGTTGAGCACCCTGGCGGGTGAGACCGCCCCGATCGGAGTCCTGGAGTGGTTCAACAGGCTGTATTCCGCGCAGCGGGCGCAACGCCTGCTGGACCGGCTCATCTCCCGAGGCGCACTGTCCATGCAGAAGACCATGCTCCGCAACAAGCGATATCCGGAGGGAGACCCCAGCCTGAGACTGGAGATCAGCGGCCGTATCGACCTGGCGCTCGCCGGTGAGCCGCCGAGCAGGCGGACCGCTGCCCTCCTGGCCCTGCTGTCCGCGTGCGAGCTGGCGGTGGGGCTGTTCCCCAACGCCGACGGCGGCCGGATCGCGGCGATCATCGAGAAGGACTGGGTTGGCGAGGCGGTCCGGCATCACTTCCAGCGTTCTCGCCGGGTGGCACTCAGATCCGCCATCAACATGGACTGATCCTTCATGCCGAGCAAACTGGACCGAGCGCGCCGGACCTTCATCCTGTCCGTCGACGGCATCACGGCCGCCGTCATGGCCCCGGCCACGTCCACCCTCGACCGGCTCCTGACGGTCCCCGCATCGTCAGTGGAAGCTGAGTTGCTCCGTCTTCCAACTGGCTTCCCCAGGCTGGAGCTCACCAGGCGGCCTGGAACCCGCACCTCATATATAGAACTTGAACTGGGGTAGGGGATCTCGGTCTGCGGGGATCTCCTTCATGACCTCTCCGACCAAGCGAGAAAACTTGATCGTGATGGGAAGGAGACCGCCGAGCGCTGCAGAGTTCCAGTTCAGCTTCGTGAGCGCGAGGACTTCGCGCAGGAGGGTGTCTCTGGACGTGTCCTGCCCGACATGATCGGCTACCTGGAGCGGCGAGGGGACATGCATGCCGTGAAACTCGCGAAGAGCTGAGATGTATCCGGTCGTATACAGGTAGTCGAGATCGCCGACGCCGAAGCGGGTACCCCGCAGGGGCGGATACTTGGAGGTGGTGATCAATCTGACCGCGCTCTGTGGTTGGAGCGCCATCAAGTCGTATCGCCGAACGCGGCTTTCGATCGCTGCTCGGAATCCATCGAGCTCGCCGGGCCAGCTGCCCGTCTTAGTTGGATCCCAGTCGAAGTCATGGCCTCTAAGGACCAGTCCGTCGCCGCGCTCGTTGAATGCCTGCACCAAGCTCGTTTGCATGGTCGGCTACGACGTGCTCATTGGACGGTAGAAGCCCACGCCCACGTAGCAAGTTCCAGAGGCCAGGCCGTGAGGGCTCCAGGGGTAGCCCCCGGCTTTGCAGTACATAGCGGTGAAGAAGTTCCAGGCGATCCGCGAAGGTGGGGTCTTGTCCCTGCCATCGAGTGTGGGCTCGCGGATGATCTGTGTGGGGATGCGGTACTTCATTGCGCGAGCCTTGAGGGCTTGCCTCAGGTCGCGATGCACCTGCCCGTGGTCTGGATCTCGGTAATCCGCTACGCCACAACGACGGACAATCTCGTCGGATAGAGCGAGTACCACGTAGTCGGGCGTGCTGTCACGGTCGGACAGGAGCCGCAGCTTTTCTTCGAACAAGACGAGAACGGACTCAAAGCGTTCCTGTTGTGACCTGGTCTCCAGCACATCGCGAAGTTCGGACTGACCGAGCTCCTCATCCCACGCGTCGTCGAACTCCAAGGTGGAGAAGAAGCCGCGATCACTCTTCCAGCCAGGAAACTCGGGATTCTTGACATCACCGTGACACGCCGTGCTTGCCCCCACGGCCCGCTTACGCCGCCAGGCTGGAATAGAACCACGCGAATGCCGTGCTCCTGAAATGGGAGCGGGTCGAGGTACTTCATTCCGCCTGCTCCGCACAGATAGGTGCGGCCGCCCGAGATGTTGGTGAGATCAGAGAGCCGAAGCGGTGGCCACGTCGGCGACCGACCCGGTGCCATCGAAGAGGTCAAGGAGGGGGTTGAAGGCGGTTGCGGAGGTCAAGCCAGTGTGGGCTTGGCTTGTAGTGCTCGGGCAGCATGGCCGCGAGGCAGCGCCGGCGTCGGTCGGGCTCGGCGAGGGCAGCGTCGTGGATCAAGGTGGCTCGCCTCCCGGCAGGTGGGTAGCCAGGGTGAGCCATCTCTGCCGGGTGGCGTCGTCGAGCGCGGCCAGGCCAGCCCGGTGCTGGTAGCCGCGGCTGTTGAACTGGACATTGTCCAGGACGATCCACCGGTCGGCCGCATACAGCTTGGCCAGCGTGGAAAGTCGCGGGAACAGGTTCGGCTGGTGGATGGCTACGACGAGCCCGCCCGCCGTCAGCAGCTCAAGAGGTAATGAGGCGGCTGTCGTACCCGGCCTTGATGAGAGCCTCATAGGCGTCAAGCACCTCTTCCGGAACGTCTTGCTCGATGGCGTATCCCTGCTTGGGGTAGTCGATGATGCGTTGGAGGTCGCCGACGAGCATGTCCAGCACCAGCCGGGCATCGCCGATGGACTTGAGGTAGGCGTCGAACTCCAGCGGTTCTGAGGTGCACACCACCTCGGCCTCGGGCCATATCTTGCGGGCGGTGGCGTAGCTGCGGCGTTCCATGTAGGGCTTGGAGATCAGCATCACTGTTGCCGGGGTGATTCCGGCATCGGCGAGCACGCGGCGCGAGTAGGTGATGTTCTGGCCGGTATTGCCCGCCTCCGGCTCCAGGAGCACTGCCGCTGCTGGCATGCCCCGCTCGATCGCTCGCTCCCGGAAGTGGACGGCCTCGCCGCGCGGGAACACGGCCCGTGTGGTGGGGCTGTTGCCGCCGGAGAACACCAAGACCGGGAACATGCCGGCCTCGTAGAGGTCGATGGCGGTGTCGGCGACACCGAGGTCGTGGGAGCCGAGACCGATGGCGGCATCACACGGGCGCACCTGGTGGCGCATTTGGTGGTAGTCCCAGATGAGCAGGGCCTGCCCGCGGATCTCGTCGCTGATCGTCTCGCTCGTCGTGATGTTGCTGGTCACGAATTCTCCCTGGTCACCGTGTCCGCGGGCCGGTCCGGCTCGCGGCATGTCCGCCGGATGCCCTCGATGGCGCGCAGTTGGTGGGTCAGGCCCACCCGGGCGGCCAATTGCGCCGCCCCGTCGAGGGTTCGCACGCCATCATCTACGGTGGCGGGGTCCGACAGCAGGATGTGACCATGAGCGGTGTCCAACCGTACCCGCTGGAGCGGTGAGTCGGCCGACCCGGCCGAGCGGGCGATGTCGATCAGCCGCAGTGCAGCGTTGAGGTCGCCGGCGCCGCGACGGGCAAGCGCCAGCTTCTGGTGGCCAACCGCCCAGTCGTCGGGCTCGTTCTGCGCCTCGAAGTCGCGGACGGCGACGACCATGACGCGGGCGGCGTAGTCGTGCTCGCCGTCCTTGCTGAGGGCGGTGCCGACCCACAGGCGAGCGCGGGAGCGGTCGCGCATGGAGAGGCGGTCATCGACGGCAAGACTCTCGTAGGCGTGGGCGGCCTGGCCGAGGCTGCCAGACATCTCCGTGACCACCGCCAGCGAGAGGTCGAGCTGGGCGACGCGGCGGGGGATGTCGAGCTGGGCGAAGATCGAGCGGGCGTCGCTGTAGTCGCGCCGGGCCGACATCGGGCCCAGTAGCGCGCCCTGGTCGCGGCGTAGGTCTCCGAGCAACGCCGTGGTGCGGCCGTACAGGTAGAGACCGCGCTCGTCGAGGTCTCGCGAGGGCCAACGGTGCTGCCATCGGGTCAGCAACTGCTCAGCGAACGCGAACGACTGCCTGCTGAGCGCCACGATGACGCGAGCCAGGTCATCGTCCCAGGTTTCGTACTCCCACAGGCGCGGGCCGCTCGTCGTGACGCGCGGCCCGAGGTTGGCCGCTTGGGCGAGCTCCGACAGGAGCGTCTCGAACCGCAGGTGAACAGCGGCGTCCGCGCGAGACAGCGCAACATCGAGGATGGCCTGGGTGTCCGGGCGGGGGACGGTCTTGGCGCCGAGTTGCTGCCACGTGGATACCGTGCGGACGGCCACGCCGAGGTACTCAGCGTAGGTGCGGACGCTCATACGCAGGGCCCGGCCGAGCGCGTATGCCTCAAGGCCGGTCCACTGATGAACGGTCGCCACGCTGCGCCCTCCCTCTGTCACTGATCGAAACACACGCGACCGACGCGGTGGTACGCAACTGCCACGCCATTGCCACACCGCTTCATTCCCAGCATCCGGCCGCGCGGCGACGCTGAAGAGCGTGAGAAAGCCGCGCCCTTCGGAGCAGAGAAAACCGCTCGTGGTCGAGTCCCTCACAGAGCAGCGTCTCGTGCCCAGCCCATCCGTCTACGGCAACATCCAGGCGGCGGGGATCTCCCCGGCACGATGCGCTGCTCTGACTTCCGCGATCACCGCGTTCTGTGAAATGCGCGAACTTCAGCTCGCGGGCATGTTCACCGATCGGGATGGTGCTGAGCAGTCCGCCGCCTTCGTTGGCCTGCTCGACATGCTCGCCCTCCCCGCCACCTATGGCTTGGTGGTGCCGACCCTGAACCATCTAGGACCTCGCCCGGCTCTGGTAGCCGCGCGCGCCAGGGAGGTCCAGGCGATCGGGGTGCGGCTCCTCACCATCCGGACCACGCCGGTACGGCATCGCTCACCGTGCACCACAGCGACGGTCTACCCGACATGACCGAGGTATCCAGGGGCGCCCACCCCCGCGATGCCCGGCCCGCTGCTCCAATCCGTGATGACGACCCCCTCGAACTGGAGGACCCTGCCATGGCACAGCCCGAGCTCGTCCCGGCCGTACCATCTCCGGGCCTGTGGCTGGAGATGGAGCTGGTATGGAGCAGGAAGCTCTGTGCCTTCTACCTCGGTCCGCACGCCGTCGCCCCGTTGATGGCCGGCGACCTCGACACGCTGCGTGCGGCGGAGGTTCTGGTGGAGTGGGCGGTACACGAAGACGTTCGGCCGGAGCCGGTGAACCTCAGCGATCTCTCGGTGCCCGAAGCCAGCCGCTCCGCCCAGGGTGAAGCGGTCCGGTTCAGCGGCCACGACCACGATGATCAGCATCTCCGTTCCCGCCAGGTCTGGTGCGCGCCGCCCGGTGAGGTGGGCGGCGACGGCCCTGTGGGGGCCGCAGGTGCGATTGGTCGTGGCCGCTTCATCCCGCGCCAGCGGACGGAGGCGGCATAGTGACCGGCCCCGCTCTGCCCTCGTGGCGCATCTATGACCACATCGTGCGCGTGAAGTTCACCGTCGCGCCGGGCCAGGACGCCCGGATGGTTGCACTGGAAAGGCTTGGCCAGATCAGTCGTCAGCTCGCCGATCACGTCCAAGTGGACGGACCAGAGCTCTGTGACCAGGACTCCGAGATCGCCTATGTCGGCCCATCGGGTAGGCCCACCTCGCGCGAGAAGGCTTGTGGAGGCACCGCATGGCTCAAGACGCGGACCAGACGCCAGAGGGTCAAGCGCGGCGTGCTGCCCGTCCCGGTTTCCTCCGATCCGGGCGACCTGCTGAAGGAGTTGGCCGCCGCGCTGACCGATGCGGTGTTCGGGGACATCGTGGCGGCCGTCGACGTGGCGAAGGAGTAGCGCATGCTTCCTGAGCTCTCCCAGCTCTCGGGCTATCTGCCCGTTGCCCCGGTGTCGCGGCACGAGTTGCTTGTCCAGCTCATTTTCGAGGTCGTTCCGGATCGAGGACCGGCGGAGTCGGCGAGGGTGGCGCTCACCGAGCTGGGCGAGCGCGTCGCTCCCGAGCTGGAGGCGCGGGGGCGGGAGATAGCGGGGCCCAGACGCATGGAGATCCGCTACTTCGGCGGGCAGGTCGACCAGTGGATGGCCTGTCTGCCTGGTGAGGCCGCTTGGGGTGCCGCCGCCTTGATTCGGGTGAGGACCAGGCCAGTCGCTGAGCCGGTTCAGCCCGCCGTGGATGCGCCTGGCTTTCCCCGGGGGCACCAGCTCCGGCAGTTCGGCCTTCCTGCTCTGGAGGCCCCATGACCCGTTGGCGCTCACACCACACCCCAAGACCTCGTCCCGGCCGCTGGTCACACATCGTTCTTCCCACCTGTCTGGCGGGAGATGTGGGTGGTGGCCGGTCGAGGAGGAAGACGGAGGCGGGCAGCAGGTGCCCTCCCTTCGAGAACCCCCATCGCAGGACAGGAGCAACGTCATGAGCACTCTGATCATGGAACCGACCACCGAACAGGCAGGCGAGGGCGTCAGCGCGGAGGAGGACGTCAGCGCGCAAGCGGCGTTCGACCCGTTCAACCTCGACATCAGGCTCGCGGAGAACACCCCGGCGGCCAACACTTCGCTGAGGTGTGGCACCGGTGACACGTGCGGCAGCTCCTGCCCGAGTGCCTGCACGACGTCGTAACCCCACCGGCCCAGGTCCCCGCTCGATGGGACCTGGGCTTGCAGCCCAGCCCGGATGGTGACCAGGACGGAGTGATGGAGATGACGCGGACGCGGATCAGACGGTATCGGCGCACCGGCGCCGGGATGCTGCGCGCAACGGTGCATCTGGCTCCTCCTGTCCTTCCGGGCTGGCCGAAGCCGGGCTCCTCGATCGAGCAGTGGGGGTCATGGCTGACCCAGGCATGGGCGGATGAGCCCTTCCGGCAGGCGGTCAGCAACGCCAGCCCCGACCTATCCCGCCAGGTCCAGGCAATCCTTGGTGGGCAAGTGAGTAACGCCCGCCGGGCACGCCGCGCAGTGCTGTCCATCGCGCGCTACGCCCTGCGCTACGCGCACCGCTCCACCCCGTTCGGCCTGTTCGCCGGTGTCGCCCAGGTCGCGTTCGGCGACACGGCGCTTGTGCGTGTCGGGGATGCGCACGAGGCCGTTACCCGGCCTGAGCCCACCGATTTGGATGCGGCGATCACCGCGTGGGAGAGCGGCGAGGGCGCGATGGCCGCCGACGTCGAGGTGTGCGTGAACAACCTTGCCCGCGTGCGCGACGGCCGCGTCTATGTTCCGGCCGAGGGCGCGGATGAGGTCTCCTTGGCCGCTACGGCTGCGGTGGAGCTGGTGCTGCAGGCGGCCAGTTCCCCGATCCCGCACGCTGCCTTGCTGGAGAAGCTCGCCGCTGAGTTCCCGCAGGTCGCCCCCGGCCGCCGCGCGGAGTTGGTTGCTGAGCTGCTGCGGACGCGGTTGCTGCGCTCGCGGCTGCGTGCGCCGGCCACCATCCCCAATCCGGCCGCAGTCGTGCCGCCCACGCTCGTGGCCGCCTGCGAGCGCACGGCAGTGGACCTGCGGCTGGATGCCGAGGTGCGGCTACCAGCGTCGGTCGCGGTCGAGATGGAGACCGCCGCGACGGTCCTGGCCAGGCTCGCGACCCATCCCGCCGGTACTCCGGCCTGGCGGCGTTACGCCGAGCGGTTCGTCGACCGGTTCGGCGAGGGTGCCGAGGTCCCCGTGGAGCAGCTCACCGACCCTGACCGCGGGTTGGGCCTGCCGGACGGGTTCGGCCTGCTGTCGGAGCCGCCGAGGCCGATGTCGCGTCGCGACCGGCTCCTGCTGGACCTGGCAGGGACCGCCGCCGTCGAGGGCGACCGTGCGGTGATCTTGCCTGAGGCGATGGTCGAGGAGTTGGAGACCGCCGCAGCCGACCCTTTCCCTAGCCTCGCGCCCGCGCCGCACTTCGAGGTATGTGCACAGGTCCAAGCTCGCTCCGTCGCTGAGTTGGATGTGGGCGACTTCCGGTTGCGCGTCCACACTGTTTCCCGCGCGGCCGGTTCCATGACGGGACGGTTCTGGCATCTGCTGCCCGGCCTGGCCGCCGGATACGACGCCCTGGCCACCGTCGCGCCCAGCTCAATCTCGGCACAGTTGTCGTTCCACCCCACCCGAGCCGAGGCCGACCTGCTCACCCGAGCGCCGCACGTCCTGCAGCAGGTGGTCAGTGTCGGCGAACACCGAGCCACGGACGAGGGTGTGCTGCACCCGCGTGATCTGGTGGTCGGCTCTCGCGACGGTCACCTGTATCTATCGGTGGCCGCGACCGGCCAGCAGATCGAGTTGCTGGCCCCCACGGCGATCAACTTCCTGTGGAACAACTTCACGCCGACGCTGGTCCGGTTCCTGGCCGAGATCAGCCGCGCTGCCACCACGCAGGTGACCTGGTTCGACTGGGGTGCCGCGTGGACGCTGCCGTTCACCCCCGCCGTGCACTACCGGCGCACCGTGCTGGTGGCCGCCCGCTGGCAGCTCCAGGCACGGAAGCTGCCCGGCCGTACAGCGCGCATGGAGGAGTGGGCCGAGCATTTGCACGCCTGGCGCGCCCGTACCGGGATGCCCGAGCGGATACTGTTGGCCCTTGATGACCAGCATCTGCCGCTAGACCTGACGCGGTGGATGGATCTGGACGTGCTGCGCGCGCACCTGAGCGGCAATCCGGTCGCGGTGTTGTTCGAGGCGCCGCCCCCTGATGCCGATGGGTGGCTCGGCGGCCGGGCGCACAGCATCGTCGTCTCGGTGGAGACGACGTCATGACCGGCCAGGCGACGCAGGCACTGGCCGAAGGCGCGCTCGGCCAAGCGCTGCTGCACATCGAGCACGCCGACCTGGCCGGCGCGCGCCCCCTGCTGAAGGAAGCGGTCAGTGGCGGGGTCAGTACCGGCTCCAACGCGAGCCTGTATCACGGCGCCCCGGCGCTGGAGTTCGTCCTCAGCCGTGCCGGGAGCATCGACCGCGACGTCCGGGCGGGCGTCGACCGAGTCGTGACCGCCCGCCTGGCCGCCGCCCGGCAACGACGCCTCGCCCGGCAACTGCCGCCGCTGGCGGAGTTCGACTTGATCAGTGGCCTGACTGGGTTGGGGGCGCTGCTGCTGGCCCGGCCCGGCCCCTCACGCCTGCTCGACGACGTCCTGACTCACCTGGTGTCGCTGGCCTGCCCGGTCGAGGTCGGCGGTCGGATGCTGCCCGGCTGGTGGTCGCCCGACAGCCCCACGCATGACGCCGTTGCGCTCGGCGGCCACGGCAACAACGGCGTGGCGCACGGCATCGCCGGGCCGCTGGCGCTGCTGTCGCTGGCCGCCCGCCGGGGCATCCACGTCGACGGCCAGCGCGAGGCCATCACCACCTTCTCGACCTGGCTGGAGCAGTTCGGCAGCTTCTACTGGATCACCTTCGACCAGCTCACCGCCGACAAGCCGCTGCCACCGCCTCTTCGGCCGTCCTGGTGCTACGGGGCCGTGGGGATCGCCCGCGCGCTGCAACTCGCCGCGCTCGCGCACTGCTCTCCTGCCCGCCGGGAGAAGGCCGAGGAGATCGCGGTGGCGGCTCTTGCCGATGCCGAGCGTCTCGACCGGGTGACCGACGCCTCGCTGTGCCACGGCTGGGCCGGAATCTTGGCTGCTGCCACCGCCATCGCCGCCGACAGCGCCGCCCCCGACCGGTTCACCGCGAGTATCCAGCACGTCCGCCACCGTCTGGCCGAAGGGATCGGTGCGTTGCCCAAGCCGGGGTTTCTGGAAGGGCGTGCCGGGGCGCAACTGGCGTTGGAGGGCTCCAACGCCACCGGTTGGACCTGCGCCCTGCTCCTGCACTGACCCCCGCCGCCGTACCAGCCGACCCGAACCCGACCGAGCAGGAGCGATGACATGGACAGCTACGAGGACAACCTGGCCCCACCGGCCGAAGCTAAATGGTGGCATGCCACGGTCAGCTTCCCCGGCGGCGCCGGAGTGAGCCCGGAGGCGGCGTTCGCATTGTCGAACGCCCTGGCCGGTCGCCGCTTCCACTTCCTGCGCAAGGAGGGCGGGCTGCGGCTGCGCACCGACCAGCCCGTGGGCGCTCTCCTCGACCAGCTCGTCGCCGATGAGGTGGTGGCCGAATGGGTCGGCGGCATCTACGAGCCCGAAACGGCCGCGTTCGGCGGCCCTCAGGGCATGGCCGTCGCCCATGAGGTGTTTGTCGCCGACAGCCCGGCCGCGCTGGCCCAGACCGGCAACCCCGACAGCCGCGGACGGTGCATCCTGCTGCTGTCGGCGATGTTCCGCGCGGCCGGGCTTGACGCGTTCGAGGTCGGCGACGTGTGGGCGAAAGTCGGCGCCCTCCGCCCGCCGATCGACTCTCCCACCGAAGCGCGCCGGGAAGCGGCGATCACCGCGATGCGGCGCCTCATGAACGCCGACGCCGCCCAGCGGCCCAACGCGGAACCGGGCTGGGCCGAGCGCGTGGCCGCGTTCGAGGACGCCGGCCGCGCCCTGGCCCGGCTCGCCAAAGGCGGGCACCTGGAGCGGGGGCTGCGGGTCGTTCTCGCCCACCACGCCATCTTCGCGTTCAACCGCGCCAACACGTCCGTGGCCGAGCAAGCCGCGGCGGCCTGGCTCGGCTGGCAGGTCGTCTTCGGACAAGACAACCTCGCTGCCGTGTCCGCCAGCCCCTCCTCGCCCGTAACACCTACCTTCATCAGGATGGAGACCACCATCACTACCGTCGACCCCAGCACGCTGCGCGAGGCCATGGTGGCCAAGTACACCGACTCCGGCCACCTGCGCACCCCAGAGATCATCGACGCGTTCCGCACCGTCGAGCGCCACACCTTCATCCCCGACGCCACCGTCGAAGCCGCCTACGTGGATGACGCCGTGGCGATCAAGCACGACGCGAGCGGCGAGATGATCTCCTGCATCTCCGCGCCGTCCATCGTGGCCACCCAACTGGAGCAGGTCGGCGCCCTGGCTGGGCACAAGGTCCTGGAGGCGGGGGCGGCCACCGGCTACAACGCCGCCCTGCTCGGCCACCTGGTCGGCCCCACCGGGCATGTGTGGACGATCGACGTCGACCAGGACCTCGTCGACACCGCCCACAGGCATGTGGACGCGGCCGGGGTCACCAACGTGACCGCTGTGCTCGGCGACGGCGCGGCCGGACTGCCCGAGCACGCCCCCTACGACCGCATCCAGTTCACGGTCGGCGCGGGCGACGTCCCGGCCAAGGTGCTCGACCAGCTCGCGCCGGATGGGCGTCTGGTCATCCCGATGCGCATCCGCGGCAGCATCTCCCGCTCCTTCGCCTTCGAGCGCGACGGCGAGGACGGCCTGTGGAAGGTCGTCTCGTGCGAGATGGCGACGTTCGTGCCGCTGCGCAAGGGCATCGGCGACGACATCTACACCCGTGTCCAGCTCGACGGCGATGGCGATGTGCACCTGGAGACCTTCAGCGAGCAGCTCGTCGACCGCGAGGCGATGCGCACGATCCTCGACCAGCCTGCCCGCACGGCCTACACCGGGGTGAAGTTCAGGCAGGGCGACCCCTGGCAGTGGGTGTACCTGTGGCTGGCCTGCGTCCTGCCCAACGGGCTGTCCAGGATGCCCGGCAACCGGCCGGGGTTCACGCCGCACTTCGCGTGGGGGTCGATGGCCGCGCTCGACGGCGACACCCTGGCCTACCTGACCATCCGCGAAGGCGCAGACGAGGTCGGGCGCTTCTGGCAGATCGGCGTCATCGGCCACGGCCCGCACGCCGCCAGCCTGGCCGAGCAGGTCGCCACCGCGATCGAGGAATGGGAGCGCGACTACGGCAACCACGCCCCGGCCCCCAGCTTCCGCATGGCCGTAGGCGACAGCCGTGACCTGCTCAAGGCCGCCGACCCGCGCTTCATCATCGACAAGCCCGCCAGCCGCCTCGTCGTCGACTGGCCGTAGAGAGGGATCACCGTCGTGATGAACCCGGCGATCGCCGCCCGTATCCCGCTGGTCTGCCGTACCAAACTGCCCGGCAAACCCCTGGCGGAACGCATCGCCGATCTCACGGCGCTGACCGTTGAATCCGCAGGCGCCGACCACCACGACCTGGTGGCCCGCGCCTGCGGCGTCCTCAACATCTCCGCGCTCATCGCCTCCGACGCCGCCCTACCCGGCCTGGCCGCCGATCTGTGCTGGCGGCAGCACCAGGTCTTCGCCGAGGCCGGGAGCCTGCCCCGCGACATCGCGGTCATGTCGCTGATGCCGCTGATCAACCTCGCCCGGCTCCTCATCCGAGAAGGCGACGGCCAAGCCGCCTACGAGCTGCTCGACCGGCTCTACCGTGCCGCCCAGCAGCGCGGCGCCACCGTGATCCACGATCATGACGTCGACCTGTCGCCCCTGACCCACACCCACGGCGACCACAACGCAGTCTGCACCGAGCTGTGGGTCGCGCTGCTCATCGACGGAGCCCGCGCGCTCAGCCAGCAAGGCCGCTGGAGCGAGGCCGCCGCCGCCATGGCCACCCACCGCGGCATCGGCAACCGGCTGCTCGACGGCCGCCAGCTCAAGATCATGGCCTTGCTGGCGCAGGACCGCCCTGACGAGGCGATCGCGCTGATCGACTCCACACTGCCGGCCGAGCCGTGGGAAGCCACCGTGGCGGCG
Organism: Nonomuraea sp. NPDC059007; assembly: GCF_042740555.1. Classification (NCBI taxonomy): domain Bacteria; kingdom Bacillati; phylum Actinomycetota; class Actinomycetes; order Streptosporangiales; family Streptosporangiaceae; genus Nonomuraea; species Nonomuraea sp. NPDC059007. Next base: position 263,776 of record NZ_JBHYJD010000013.1, read on the forward strand.
CTCCTGCGCATCGCCATCCGTCCCGGTACCACGCCCACCCCGCAGGACGAAGTCGAGCACGTGCTCACGCAGACGTACGGCCTGGTCACCGCCCAGGAGCCGACCACGGCCGCGTTCCGGGCCCGCCTCGCGTTGACCGCACTCGACGTGGCGGCTGGCCGCTGCCAGCGGAGCGGCGCCCGCCTGGCCGCCGCCGTCATCGACGTCGCCGCCACCGATGCCTACGCCGCCCGCGACGTCCGCGCCCACCCGGCGATGCGCTCCCGCATGACCGGCCAGCAGCACCAGGACCTGGCCGCCGTGATCGCCGCCGCGGCGCTCGGCACGGGAAGCATCCCCGACGTTCATCTCAACGCCCTCAACGAGGCGGTGGAGCACGCCGAGGAGCGCCTACGGAACCTGCTCACCGCCCCCGCGCACCCCCGCCCGACCACTTTGGAGAAGCCGTGACGCATCAACCGTGGACCACCGCGCCCCTGGTAGCGCTCGACCTGGAAGGCACCGGCGGCCAGGATCGTGACCATGAGCAGATCCTGGAGATCGCGATCGTCCCGCTGGACGACGGCTTCCCGGACCTGACCGCAGCCTGGGACAGCACGGTCAACCCCGGCCGCATCGTCGCGCCCCGCCCGTGGATCGCCCGGGAACTCACCGGCGACATCCTGTTCACCGCGCCCGCTTTGGACGACATCCGTGCTGAGATCGTCGGCCGCCTGAAGCGGCGGATCATCGTCGGGCACAACATCGGCGTGGACTGGCGGCTGCTCCACCGTCTTGTGCCCGAAGCCCAGCCCGCCGCCCTGCTTGACACCGCCCGGCTCTACCGTCACTCGCACCCTGCGAGCAAGCGCTGGAACCTGGTCCGGCTGCTGGAGAAGTACGCCCTCAACGCGCAGGTCGCCCAGCTCGTCCCTAAGGGCAGCCCGCATCGCGCCCTGTGGGACGCGGTCGGCGCCGCCCTGTTGCTGCCCTCACTGATCGAGGACCTGCCCGGCACAGCTTCCCCCACGCTGGAGGAGTTGACCGCAGTCGCCGGCGTACCGCTGCGGGGCAAGATAGCTCGCGGAGCAGGCATCGAGCAGGTCGCGCTCGATGTCTGACGGACTGTCCACCTCGATGGGAGTGCCCGCATGAACACCTCGCTCCGCGACGAGTTGCTGCAGCGCAGGGAACGCGATCAAGCCGTACGCACGGCCACCTCGTACGGCCAGCCGATGACCGAACAGGCCCAGCAGGAATGGGACCAAGTCGACCGCGACAACACCCGCTTCCTGAAGGAGGTCATCGCTGAACACGGCTGGCCCGGCCGTGACCTCGTCGGCGACGACGGCAGCCAGGCTGCCTGGCTCTTTGCGCAGCACGCCGACCACGACGTCGCCTTCCAACGCCACTGCCTGGACCTGCTACAGGAAGCCGCGGCCGCAGGGCAGGCCGAGCTGTCGCACGTCGCGTATCTGACCGACCGGGTCTGCGTCGCCGATGGGCTCCCGCAGCTGTACGGCACGCAATACCACGAACCCGACGGACGCCTGCAGCCGCGCCCCATCGAGGACCTTGACCACCTGGACCAGCGCCGCGCCCAGATGGGACTCGGTCCGCACGCCGCCTACGACCAGCACATGCACGAGCAGTACGACCCGCCCCAAGAACAGCCCCGCGAACAGCCATGACCACCTGCCGTACCCGCCGGTCGCCTGACGCCGTCGACGAGCGAAAGTAGCGTTGCACGATGGCCACCGACGCCGTCTCCCTTCAATCTCCGGATCACCTGCGAGCCGCCATGGTCGCCACCCTGATTGAGCGAGGCCCGATCCAATCGCCGCAGGTGGAAGCGGCCTTCAGGAAGGTCCCGCGCCACCGGTTCGCGCCCGAGGCACCCCTGGCCGACGCCTACTCGGCCAGAGACACTGTCGCTACCAAGCGCGACTCCTCAGGCGTGTCGACCAGCTCGATCAGCGCACCCTGGCTCCAGGCCGAGATGCTGCACGCCGCGCAGCTCTTCCGCGGAGCGAAAGTCGCTGAGATCGGCAGCGGCGGCTACAACGCCGCGCTGATCGCCGAGGTCGTCGGACCCGAAGGGCTGGTGGTCACCTTCGACATCGACCCCTGGGTCACCGAGCGGGCGACCCGCTTTCTGACCGAAAACGGCTATCCGCAGGTGAAGGTGGTCCTCGGAGACGCCGAGCACACCGTCGAGCAGCACACGCCCGAGGGCGGCTTCGACGCCATCATCGTCACGGTCGGCGTCTATGACATCCCCTGGGGGCACCTGCTCGCCCCGACCGGCCGCATGGTGGTGCCCCTGCGGTTTTCCACGGTCAGCCGGTCGCTCACCTTCATCCGCGACGGTGACCGCTTCGTCGGGCTGGACCCGGCCGTGTGCGGGTTCGTCGCTTGCCAGGGGCAAGGCGCGCTGCCGGATCAAGTGGCAGCTCTGGCGGGCGGAGCGGTCAAACTCACGCTGGAAAGCGGACCCCCGCTCGACGCCACGGCGCTTGAGGACGCGCTGCGCGGCGAGCCCAGCGAGCTGTGGACCGGCGTCACCTTCGACTGGGCCGAGCCGTTCGACTCGCTCAACCTGTGGTGCGCCACCGCCGACGAAACGTTCGGCATGATCTGGCGAGACGAGACCCGCGAGGAAGGCCGCCTCATCAAGCCCGTCATGCGCTGGTACTGCCCCGTCCTCATCACCCCCGGTAGCTTCGCCTACCTCTCCTACCGGGAGCACTCGCGAGACGACGGCGAACGGCGCCGCTGGGAGTTCGGCGTCTACGGCCACGGCCGTGACGGCGCCCAGCTCGCCCAAAGACTGCGCGACCACCTCGCCACCTGGGACCAACGATGGCGCAACCACCCCGGCCCAACCTTCACCCTCCATCCCGCCGCTGCGGAAGTTCCGCCGCCAGCGGTCGGGCGGATCTTCCGCAAGCGTCATACCCAGCTCATTCTCAACTGGGAGCGATCATCGTAGTTCGTACACGTCTACCACCGGCCCACGATCTCCTTCGTCCCCTAGGCGACCGCCACGACGCCGACGTCCTGGTAGCGCCCACCCCGGCAGCCCTGCCGTGCCCCGATCTGGGCACAGTCACGCGAGCTGAGGCAGGGCACGCCCAGGTCTATGCACCTTCCTTCAGGCCGTGGCTGTGAACCCCAGACATGCAGCCCCGGCCAACGGCCTCCGGGGCAGGCCCGGACCGGAGGCGTGGCGGTGCGACGGTGAATCGCTGAGCCTCGTCCCACGACCACCACCTCGGAGCCCGGCAGGACAGGACATGGCGTCATGGACCTCCCCCTCTCGGCCCTGACGGCGGCTTCCATGGCTTCGCTCCACCCGGCGGGACACTGCGCTGGCCATGGGTCGTGCGCGGTTAATCGCCTGCTTCGGTGAGTCGACTCCACCATCGGGGCAGCTGAGCTGGATGATCCGGCCCTTCTTCACCCTGCTGAGGCGCTATCGAACCGGTGGTCGTCGTCTACCGTACGGCTCGCACGTGTAACCCCTATCGTCACGAGGATGGGGACCACCGTCAGCTACACCGCGGATCCGACAGTGCTGCGCGAGGCCCGGTTGGCCGAGCTCATCGAGTGGTAGCGATGCCTGCGACGCAGACCACTCTCGTTGTCATCCGTGGCAACTCTGGTTCCGGGAAGACCACCTTGGCCAAAGCGGTCCGTGAGGCGTACGGTCAGCGCGGGCTCGCGATCGTCAGCCAGGACGTCGTCCGCCGTGAGATGCTCCGCGAGCTGGACGTGCCCGGCGGCGTCAACATTGGCCTGATCAAGACGATCTGCCTCCACGCTCTTACCCACGGCCACCATGTCGTGCTCGAAGGGATCATGGCCGGTAGCCGCTACGGCCCGATGCTGGGCAGCCTGCGGCGCGAACACCAGGGCCCGGCCGTCTTCTTCTACATGGATGTGCCATGGGAGGAGACTCTCCTCCGGCACGAGACCCGGCCCCAGCGATCACAGTTCACTCCCGAGCAGATGGCCGAGTGGTTCAAGGAACGCGATCTCCTGCCCGGCGGATACGAGCACCTCCTGGACCACGCCCTGACGGTCGAGGACGCCACCCGATTCATCCTCCGGACGGCGGGCTTGGCAGCGACCCCGAGCGGGCCGTCCCGGCCGGTCACCACGTGACCGCATCACGTAGGAGCAGTTTGTTGTGTTACGCCGAGGTCGAGCAGAGGTAGCGGGCTCCTCAACTCTGCCGAGGAGTCGAAGGCCTTCCGGGCCAAGAGGGGCACCGAGGCCGGAGAGTCCTCTGGCCAGGTGGACACCTGTTTCGACGCCCCAGACAAGAGCTTCCTCGCCGGCGAGGTCATCTCCGAGCGGGCGGAGGACGGCACTGAGTCCCTAACGATCCAAGGCGACCTGGGGAAAGTCCTGGTGGGGACGGCGGGGGCCTCGCTTGTACCTGTCCTCCCGCAGGAAGCGCTATCAGCGAGACCGCGCGCCCGGTATTCGATCCGCAGGATCCGAAGGTCGGAGGGTTGGCTCTTGAGGCCCGAGCGCGCCGGCCAAGGCTCGGGGGTCCGGGGGCCGGGAGGCCCCCGGCAGGGGGTCGTGGGGGGGGGGGGGCCCCCCCCACCCCCGGCCGAATAAAAAAAAAACAAAAACAACAAACACACCA